>DATHNU010001144.1:0-9953 GCA_035485695.1 Reyranella sp.
GCCGTGCTCGACTATCTGACCGTGACCGGCCCCGACAACATCACGCGGCCCTCGCTGGTCGAGCGCTGGGAGGCCAGCCCCGACCTCAAGACCTGGACGCTGCATCTGCGGCGCGACGTGAAGTGGCGCAAGGGCCGGCAATTCAATGCCGACGATGTCGTGTGGAACCTCAAGCACGTGCTCGACCCGAAGACCGGTTCGTCGACCGTCGGCCTGATGAAGGGATTCATCCTGGACGAGTTCGAGACCGACGAGCTCGATGCCAAGGGCGCCAAGAAGAAATCGGTCCGCCTGTGGGACGCCAACGCCATCGAGAAGGTCGACGACTTCACCGTCCGCCTGAACGGCAAGTCGGCCCAGCTCGCCATCCCCGAGCAACTTTATCACTACCCGCTGCTGATCGTGGATCCCGAGGAAGGCGGCAAGTTCGGCGTCGGCTCCAACGGGACGGGCCCCTTCGAGCTCGTCGAGAACACGGTCGGCCGCAAGCAGGTGTTCAAGGCGCGCAAGGATTATTGGGGTGAAGGGCCCTACATCGATCAGCTCGAATATATCGACCTCGGTTCCGATCCGGCGGCGGCGCTGGCCGCACTGGCGTCAAACCAGGTCGATCTGCTCTATGGCGCCGACATCCGCATCGCCGAAGCCATGGAGAAACTGCCCAACGTCACGATGCACCGGGTCGATACCTCCTATACGGCGACGGCGCGCATGCAGCCGATCAAGCCGTTCGACGACAAGCGCGTGCGCAAGGCCGTGCAATACGCCACCGACGTGGACGCGGTCCTGAAGCTCGCCCATCGCGGCCTCGGCCTGCCCGGCGAACACCATCACGTGGCGCCGATCCATCCCGAATACGCCAAGCTGCCGCCGGTCACGCGCGACATCGCCAAGGCCAAGGCGCTGCTTGCCGAAGCGGGCTATCCCAACGGCATCGACGTCGACTTCACCGTGCGCACCACACCGGCATGGGAGCCGGCGGCGGCGCAGATCATGGCCGAGCAATGGAAAGAGGCCGGCATCAGGGCCAAGATCACCGTACTGCCAGACACCCAATACTGGGAGGTCTGGACCAAACTGCCGTTCGGCTTCACCACCTGGGCCCACCGGCCGCTCGGCGTGCTCAACTACGCGCTGGCCTACCGCACCGGGGTGCCGTGGAACGAGTCGAAATTCTCCAATGCCGAATTCGACCAGCTGCTCACCCAGGCCGAGGGCACGCTCGATGTCGACAAGCGGCGCGAGATCATGGCCAAGCTCGAGCAGATCATGCTCGACGAGGCGCCCGTGGTGCTGCCGCTCTACCGCGCCCTCTTTACCTTCTCGCAAAAGCGGGTCACGGGCTTCAAGATGCATCCCACGGCCTATATTAACGCCAACGAGATCGCGGTGACATCCTGAGGCGACGATCGGTGGGGACATGATGGGGCAGACGGTCGAAAGCGCTGATCCGGCGTTTGCGGAAAATCATCCGGCGCGGTTTGTCGACCTCCAGCGCTACCCGATCGACGATCTCACCCGCCCGGCCACGCGGGCGCTGGTGTCGAAATGCACGGCGAAGCTACGGGCAACCGGCGCCTGCATCCTGCCCGCCTTCCTGACGCCCGAGGCGCTCCAGCGCATGGTTGGCGAGGCCCGCGCGGTCGCCGGTCGGGCGCATTGGGGCAGCAGTTCGAGCGGCACCGCCTATCTCGCACCGCCGGACATGGAATTTCCGGAGAACCATCCACGGCGCCGGACGCAGTTCTCGTCGGTCGGCGCGATCGCCTACGACTTGATCCCGCCGACTGACGCGCTGCGGCAACTCTACGAGTGGGACGGCCTGCTTGCCTTCATCGCCGCCGTCGTCGATCGCGGCCCGATCTACCGCTATGCCGATCCGCTGGGCGCGCTCAACATCGCCGTCATGAAGGATGGCGACAGCCTGCTGTGGCACTACGACCAGACCGACTTCGTGACCTCGATCCTGCTGCAGGATTGCGAGGCCGGCGGCGATTTCGAATATGTCCCGATGATGCGCAGCGCCGACAACGAGAACTACGACCGCGTCCGCCGCCTGCTCGACGGCGATCGCGCCGAGGCAGTACGGCTGGCGCTCGAGCCCGGAACCTTTGCCTTCTTCGAGGGCCGCCAGTCGATCCATCGCGTCGCGCCGATCGCCGGGCCGACCGACCGCTATATCGGGCTGCTCGGCTTCGACACCAGGCCCGACACCAACAGCAGCGAAGCCCTGAAGAGGCGACGTTACGGACGCGTCGCCTGAGCGCGATCGGAGCCCGATGATGGCGCGCTACGCCGTCCGACAGCTCGGCTACATGGTGCTCACCCTGCTGGTGGTCTCCTGCGCGGTCTTCGTGCTGAACGAATTCGCGCCGGGCGACGTCGCCCGCAAGCTGCTCGGCGCCTACGCCACCCAGGAGCAGGTCGAGCACCTCACCCAGCAACTCGGCCTCGATCGGCCGGTGCTGGTGCGCTACGTCGAATACATGGGCGACGTGCTACGGGGAAATTTCGGCCAATCGCTCACCTTCAAGGTTCCGGTGGCGCAGATCCTGCTCGAGCGGCTATCCAACACGCTGCTGCTCGCCGCCATCGCCTTCGCCGTGATCGTGCCGTTGGCCGTGCTGTTCGGCGTGCTGGCGGGCATGCGTGAAGGCAGCGTGCAGGACCATTCGATCCTGATCGCCGCCAATTTCCTGTCCTCGCTGCCCGAATTCGCGACCGGCGTGTTCCTGGCCTGCATCTTCGCGGTCTGGCTCGGCTGGTTGCCGGGCACTTCGCCGCTCTCGACGGGCGGCAACTGGTCGATCGCCAGCCAGCTTGTGTTGCCGGTGCTGGTGATGGCGCTCTACGACATGGGCTACCTGATCGCCATGATCCGCGTCTCGATGATCGGCGTGATGCGCCAGCCCTTCATCCGCACGGCGATCCTCAAGGGCATGAAGCGGCGCGACGTGATCGTGAAGCACGCGCTGCGCAACGCGCTGATCGCGCCTTTCACCGCCATCCTGCTGCAGATCAACTACCTGATCGCCGGCGTCGTCGTGGTCGAAACGGTATTCGCCTATCCCGGCTTCGGCCGGCTGATGCTGCAGGCGGCGATGTCCAAGGACATCGCGCTGGTCGAGGCCGGCGCGCTGGTCGCCGTGCTGATCGCCATGACGACGCAACTGGTCGGCGATCTCGGCTACATGCTGCTCGATCCCCGCATCCGGATCCACAAATGACCGACATTGCCGACATCGGCAATCCCGCGCCGGTCGCTGCAACAGCGCAGGGCGTGCGTTCGTTCCGGCTGTCGACCGCGGGTTATGTCGGGTTTGCGATCATCCTGTCCTGGGCGATCCTGGCCTTGTTGGCACCTGTGCTGCCGCTGCTGCCGCCCAATGCCAGCGATCTCGCGGCACTCGCCGACCCGCGCCCCTCGGCTGCCCACTGGCTGGGCGTCGATCTGTCGGGACGCGATATCCTCTCGCGGACGATCTGGGGCGCGCGCACCGTGCTCACCGTGGCGCCGATCGCCGTGGCCGGCGCCACAATCGTCGGCGCCGTGCTCGGCCTGTTTGCCGGCTACTATCGCGGCGTACCCGACGCGGTCCTCAGCCGGGTTTCCGACATCATCCTCTCCTTCCCGGTGATCATCCTCTACATGATCATCCTCACCAAGTTCGGCGCCTCGGCGTTCAACATCATCGCCGTGATCACCGTCACCAAGGCGCCGATCATCTACCGCCTGGTGCGCGCTACGACGCTCGAGTTGCGCGAGCGCGAATACGTCGCCGCGGCGCAGATGCGCGGCGAGTCCGCCCTCTACATCATGCTGGTCGAGATCCTGCCCAATGCCCGCGGCCCGATCATCGTCGATGTCTGCCTGCGGCTCGGTTACACCACGATCGCCATCGGCGCGCTCGGCTTCCTCGGCATCGGCCTGCCGCCGCCCGCGCCCGACTGGGGCGGCATGGTGCGGGAAACCTACGGCATGATTCCGGTCTACCCGCACATGGCGATCGTGCCCTGCATCGCCATTTCCTCGCTGGTCGTGGGCTTCAACCTCCTCGCCGTCGGCCTGCGGCGCCGCGTGCGGCATGGCTGAGCCGGGCCCCTTGCTGGCCTGCGAAGGGTTGACCGTCGAATACAGCTCGGATGGCGTCCGTCAACGCGCGGTCGATGATCTTTCGTTCCATATCGGTCGCGGCGAGGCCTTCGGGCTGGTCGGCGAATCAGGCTGCGGGAAGTCGACCGTGGCGCTCGCCATCATGCGTCATCTCGGACCGAACGGCATCGTGGCCAACGGGGTTCTTCGTTTCGACGGGACCGACCTGCTGGGACTGGGCGGCGAAGCGCTGCGCCGCATCCGGGGCGCGCGGATCGCGATGGTCTATCAGGATCCGCTGAGCAGCCTCAATCCGGTGATGACGATCGGCCGGCAGCTCATGGAGGTGCCGTTGCTCCATCGCACGGCCGACCGCGAGACCGCGCGGCGGCTCGCGGTCCAGGCGCTGGCCGAGGTCGAGCTGCCCGATCCCGAGGCGCTGATGTCGCGCTATCCGCATCAGCTTTCGGGCGGCCAGCAGCAGCGCTGCGTCATCGCCATGGCGATGATCGCCGAACCGGCCCTGCTGGTGCTCGACGAGCCGACCACCGGCCTCGACGTCACCGTCGAAGCCGCCGTGCTCGATCTGGTCGACCGCCTTCGCCGGCGCCGCGGCACGGCGGTGCTGTTCATCAGCCACAACCTCGGCGCCGTCGGCCGACTATGCGACCGCATGGGCGTGCTCTATGCCGGTCGCCTGGTCGAGCAGGGACCGCTCGCCCAGGTGTTCCGCAACCCCCGTCATCCCTACACGCGCGGCCTGCTGAATTGCGTGCCGAGCGTCGGCGCCAATCGCCAGAGCCGGCCGCTTACGCCGATCGCCGGCAGCCTGACGGACGCGGCGCGGCGGGCCATCGGCTGCGCCTTTGCCGATCGCTGCGGTCACGTCGTCGAGGGCCTGTGCACGTCCGGACCGATCGCCCTGCAAGGCGTGGCGGACGAGACGGGGCACGTGGCACGCTGCGCACGGAGTGACGTGCTGCCACCCTTTGCGTGGCGACAGGGCGCCACGTCGCCGCCGGGCGGCAGGCCGGCAGCAGAGACGATCCTCGAAGCCCGCGCGCTTGGTAAACGCTACGACCTCGGCGGATCGTCGGTCGAGGCGCTGGGCGGGATCGATGTCGAGCTCGAACGCGGCCGCACGCTCGCCATCGTCGGCGAATCGGGCAGCGGCAAATCGACCTTCGCGCGCGTCCTCATGGGTCTCACCGCCGCGAATGACGGCGAACTCTGCTTCCACGATCACGACATCGCCCGGCTGCCGATTGCCAAAAGATCGCGCGATCTCCGACAGCGCCTGCAGATGATCTTCCAGAATCCCGACAGCACGCTCAACCCGAGCCACACCGTGGGTTATGCGCTGCGCCGTACCGTGCGCCGGCTGCGCGGAATGGAGCGGGCAGAGGCGGACGCCGAGGTATCGCGGCTGCTGAAACTCGTCCAGCTTCCGGCCGACTACGCCCAGCGCATGCCCGACCAGCTCTCCGGCGGGCAGCGTCAGCGCATTTCGATCGCGCGCGCGCTGGCGGCGGCCCCCGAGGTCATGATCGCCGACGAACCGGTGTCGGCGCTCGACGTGTCGGTCCAGGCGGCAGTCGCCAATCTGCTGAAGGGCCTGCAGGAACGCCAGGAGCTCAGCCTGGTGTTCATCTCGCACGACATCGCGCTGGTGCGCTACATGGCGGACTACGTGGCGCTGTTCTATCGCGGCCGGGTCGTGGAATCCGGCCCGGCCGACGCGGTGTTTGCGCCGCCTTACCACCCCTATACCCAAATGCTGCTGGCCGCCGTGCCCAATCCGGATCCCGACTCCTCCCCCCTGCGCCTTGCTCTCAAGGAACCCAGCCCGGTCCGGGCGAGCGAGGTGGTTCGCGGGTGTCCGTTCACCGCCCGCTGCGCTTATCGCATTGAAGGCAAGTGCGACAACGAGAAGCCGCCGGTCATTTCGCCAAGCAAGGGCCACCATATTGCCTGCCATCTGCCGCCCGACTCCTTGCCGCGCGATCTGGTGGAAGCCTTCAGCGGCACGCCATCATGAAAAGCGTCGTATGGGAGCTGACACGGCTGCGCCCGCCCTAAGCGCGTTCGTGAGCTGGCGCGTGATCCTCCTGTCCTTGTTCGTTGCCGAAGTTTGTCGCAGGGCCGCGCGTGATCGCCACAAGCAAGCTAGGATGGCCCTCCCAAACGAGGCCGCCAGCAGAGGAATTGGACGATGAGCAGCACAGCCGACGACTACACCCCACCGAAGGTCTGGACCTGGAACAAGGCGAGCGGGGGCCGCTTCGCCAACATCAACCGCCCGATCGCCGGTCCCACCCATGACAAGGAGCTGCCGGTGGGCCGTCACCCCATGCAGCTCTACTCGCTGGGAACGCCCAACGGCCAGAAGGTCACCATCATGCTCGAGGAGCTGCTGGCCCTTGGTCACGCCGGCGCCGAATACGATGCGTGGCTGATCAAGATCGGCGACGGCGAGCAGTTCGGCAGCGGCTTCGTGGCAGCCAATCCCAATTCCAAGATTCCGGCTCTGGTGGATCGCAGCGGGCCCAAGCCGATCCGTGTGTTCGAGTCCGGCGCGATCCTGCTTCACCTTGCCGAGAAGTTCGGGGAGTTTCTGCCGAAGGAGGCCGCCGCGCGCGCCGAATGCCTGTCATGGCTGTTCTGGCAGATGGGCAGTGCGCCCTACCTGGGGGGCGGGTTCGGCCACTTTTATGCCTACGCGCCGATGAAGATCGAATACGCCATCGACCGCTTCGCGATGGAAACCAAGCGGCAGCTGGATGTGCTCGATCGGCGGCTCGGCGAGAGCAAATATCTGAGCGGCGACGATTACACCATCGCCGACATCGCGGTGTGGCCCTGGTATGGCGGCCTGGCCAAGGGCTTGCTGTACGGCGGCGGCGAGTTCCTGGCGGTGCAGGACTACAAGAACGTCCAGCGCTGGGCCGACGTCATCGGCGAACGGCCCGCTGTGCGCCGCGGGCGCATCGTCAACCGCCTCCAGGGCGATCCTGCGAACCAGCTGCATGAACGCCATGACGCCAGCGATTTCGAACTCCGGACGCAGGACAAGCAGGCCGCCAAGGCCTCGTAAGCACGCCATCCCGTCGAGTCAGGCTCCTCTCTCCCGCCCGGGGGAGAGGATTTTGAGTTGTGTCCGCTGCGCTGTGGAGATCCCGGGACGGAGATTTCACGCAGCCGCTGCCAAGGCCTGTACCAGATCGGCAATCAGGTCGTCGGGATGCTCGATGCCGACCGACAAGCGGATCGTCGTGTCCAGCACGCCGATGCGGTCGCGGACCTCGACCGGAACGCCGGAGTGCGTCATGGCAGCGGGGTGGCTGGCGAGCGACTCGGTACCGCCGAGGCTGACCGCCAGCTTGAAGATCTGCAAGGCATTGAGGAAGGCGAACGCCTCCTTCTCTCCGCCCTTGATGTCGAAGGAGAAGGTCGATCCCGCACCCGTGCATTGCCGGGCATAGACCGCCTGTGCTTTCGAGCCCTCCTCCAGGAACGCCAGGTGGTGAACCTTGGCGACCCAGGGATGATCGTGGAGAAATTCAGCGACAAGCCTGGCATTGGTGTTGGCTCGCTCCATCCTGAGCCCGAGCGTCTCGAGCGAGCGCCCCAGCATCCAGCAGGAAAACGGATCGAGTTGCGTGCCGACGCTACCGCGCAGCGCCTTGATCGGCCCGATGGTCGCCTTCGAGCCAAGCGTGGCGCCGGCGATGAGGTCGGAGTGACCGCCGACATACTTGGTGAGCGAATAGATCGAGACATCGGCGCCGTGCGCCAGGGGATGCTGGAACACCGGGCCCAGCAAGGTATTGTCGCAAGCCACGATGGGCCGGAAGCCCTGGGCCGTTCCGATCTCGTCAGCGACCTGCCGCAGCAGCCGGATATCGACCAGCGTATTGGTCGGATTGGCCGGCGTCTCGATCAGGATGAGCGATACCCGTCCACCTCCCTGTGCGGCTTGGCCGCGCGCCTGCTGCGCGGCGGCACGAATGGCGGGCTCGCTCACGCCGTCGACAAATCCGACGGCGCCGATGCCGAGACCCGCCATCGTGCGCGACAGGAGTGTTTCCGTTCCACCGTAGAGCGGCTGGGAATGCAGAATGACGTCGCCGGGGCGGGCGAAGGCGAGGATCGTCGTGGTGATCGCCGACATGCCGGATGAAAACAGCACGCCGGACTCCGCCCCCTCGTAGACCGCGAGCCTGTCCTCGACGATCTCGCTGTTGGGGTGGTTGAAGCGGGAGTAGACGAGGCCGGCCGCGCTGCCCTGGGGCGGTTGCTTGCGTCCCGAGACATAGTCGAAGAAGTCGCGACCTTCCTCGGCCGAGCCGAACACGAAGGTGGAGGTGAGGAAGACCGGCGGCTTCACCGCACCCTCCGACAACGCCGGATCGTAGCCATAGCCCAGCATCAGGGTCTCGGGCTTCAGGGCATGATTGCCGATATGGGTCTTGGACGGGCGCGGCGCGGCCATGGCGTGTCTCCTGTCACGGGGATTGGTGACACAGGATACTTCAGGCCGAGGGGTTGGAGCGGATGCTTCTTGCTCGAATCATCTCGTCGTCCAGGCTCGCGCGGACCATATCCGCGCTCAGATTAAGCGAAAGGAGCGGCTGGCGGGTGTTCACACCGACAGGCCGGCCGCCACCGTCGACAGCGCTCGCGCGCAGTATCCGGTACTCCGTCGGCCGGTGGCCGGTGACGCGGCCGAGCCTCGCGACCCGCCGGCTGGCGAAGGCTTCGGGGTGACGGGACAGGCGCGGAGCGTGGCTTGCCCGGAGAGTGCCGGCGATGGCAGCATGCCGCGTCTTTGGAGGAGTACGCGTCCGTTGGGCGACAATCCAGGACGGCTCAAGCGGTCTATCGAGTGGTCCGACAGGAAAACCTGGAAGCTCTGGGGCCTGGCGGTTGTCGTGAACCTTGCTGCAGCCATTGTGGCCGCCCTGGCCTTTGGTGCCTGGCAGCGATTCCGGTCGCCGGACAATGCGGCAAATGTCGCCCACAGAGCCGGCGGCTTTTACGAACTGGTCGACGATGTCGGCTATGTCCCGAAGGCCAATACCCGGATGACGCGCGCCGAGGTCGAAGGGCACCCGACCAACGATGTCGTCTACACCACCGGGCCCGACCATTTCCGGGTCGTGCCGGAAGCGGCCGAGAACCCCGATGCCTGCGTCCTGTTGTTCGGTGATTCGTTCACCTTCGGTGATGGCGTGAGTGACGAAGAAACCTTCGCTGCGCAGATCGTGACGCGGAGCGGGCGCCGCGTGGCCGCGCAGAATTTCGCCGTGTCGGGATGGGGACCGCATCAGTTTCTGGCGGGACTGCAATCCGGCCGCTTTCAGCGGGCGGTCCGCTGCCGTCCAACGGATGCGGTATTCCTGATGATTCCCTCACTGATCTGGCGCGCAAGCGGCGTGACGAATCCGTGGGACACGAACGGACCGCGCTACCGGCTGGGCGGCGATGGACGACCGGTCCGGGACGGCACCCTTGGCGATCCCGATCGCTACAACTGGCGGCGATGGATCGGCTTGACCCCGGTCAGCAAAGGGGATGCCTCGAGGCTTGCAGTGGCCGTGGTCGTGGAGGCCATGAACGAGCTCAAGCGGCTCTATCCCGGCATCCGGACGCACTTCATCTCGTACCGCGTCGCCTCATGGAGCGACACCGACTTCAGCAGCGAGGAGGTGGCGGGATTTGAATACGACCTGCAACAGGCGGGCATCATGCCGCTTCCGCTGGAGGCCATCATCCCCCGCTACCGCTTCGCGTTAAGCGACTACATTCTGGGGCCCAACGACTATCACCCCAACGCACGAGCCCATCGGCTCATCGCCGA
>DATHNU010001145.1:0-5468 GCA_035485695.1 Reyranella sp.
GTGCGCGCGCTCAGGGAAACCGGCTATGGCGGCTGGATCGCCATGGAGCCTTTTGTCTATGAGCCCGACGGACCGACTTGTGCTGCGCGCATGATCGGCTATGTCGCGGGCTTGCTGGAGCCGAGTGCATGAAGGTGAAGCTGGAAGAAGTCGAGCGCTACGAGCGGCATGTGAAGATGCGGCTGGCCTTCCGCTTCGGTGTGATCACCGTCACCGATGCCACACAGGCCGTGATCAGGGCACGCGTCTCGCTGGCCGACGGACGGTCCAGCCACGGGGTGGCAGCCGAAGCGCTGGCGGCCAAATGGTTCGAGAAGAGTCCTGAGTTCACCGACGCCCAGAACCTCGACCAGCTCCGACGATCGCTCGACCTGGCGATCGAGCTCTATCGCGGGCAAGGCTTCGACAATGCCTTCGACCTGTTTGCCGGCACCTACGCCGAGCAGCAGAAGCGCGGCGCGGCCGAGGGGCTCAATCCGCTGGTCGCGGCCTACGGGCCGGCGCTGCTCGATCGCGCCATTTTGGACGCGCTGGGCCGCGCCACGGGCCAGTCGTTTGCGGCCATGATTGCCGGCAATTTCCCCGGCATCCGCGCCACGTCGCTGACGCCCGACATCGCCGACGCCGAGCTGGTGCCGTTCCTCGCTGGACTGAAACCGGGCCAGAGTATCGACGTGCGCCATACGGTGGGGCTGGTTGATCCGCTGACGGCTGCCAACCGTCCGTCGTCGGAACGCGTCAATGACGGGCTACCCGAGACCCTCGAGGAAGTCGTCTCCTATTATCGTGGCCGCTATTACAAGCTGAAGGTGGGCGGCGACATCAAGGCCGACGTCGAACGGCTGGGTCGCATCGCCGCCGTCCTCGATGGCGGTGCCGGCGACTACCGCGCCACGCTCGACGGCAACGAGCAGTATGACGATGTCGAAGGCATCGTGGAGCTGTGGCGCAAGGTCGGGGAGACGCCGGCATTGGCGAAGCTCGTGAAGTCGACGCTGTTCATCGAGCAGCCGATCAAGCGCGCCGTGGCGCTGTCGCGCTCGGTCGAGCCGCTGGCCCGGCTGCGGCCGGTGATCATCGACGAATCGGACGGCGAGCTCGCGTCCTTCCCGGCGGCGCTGAAGCTGGGCTATGCCGGCGTGTCGAGCAAGAACTGCAAGGGCTTCTACAAGTCGATCCTCAATGCCGCGCGCGTGGCAAAGCTGGGCGCCGGGCACTTCATGTCGGCCGAGGATCTCACGACCTGGCCTGGCGCGAGCGTGCAGCAGGACCTGGCGCTGGTGTCGTTGCTGGGCATGACGCATGTCGAGCGCAACGCCCACCATTTCATCGACGGCATGAGCTTCGCCCCGGAAGGCGAACAACAGGCCTTCGTTGCCGCGCATCCCGATCTCTATGAAAAGCAGGACGGCAAGCCGGCGCGCCTCAAGGCCCGCGGCGGGAAACTGGCGCTGGGCTCGCTGGACGGGCCGGGTTTTGCCGTCGGCGCCGAGATGGATTTCAAATCGATGAAGCCGATGACCCGCGGAGCCGCGACATGAGCCAGACGAAGCTGCCCAACCGCTTCGACAGCGTCGAGGCCGTCGAGGATTTCATGACCGCGCCGTCGGATGCGCTCGTGGCCGACCTCGCCAAGACGCCCGGCGACATCATCGTGCTGGGCGTCGGCGGCAAGATGGGCCCGACCCTGGCGCGCCTGGCCAAGCGCGCGGCCCCGTCGAAGCGGGTGATGGGCGTCGCGCGCTTCAGCGAGCCGGGCGTGCGCGAGGCGCTGGCCGGCGCAGGCGTCGAGCCGATCTCCGCCGATCTGCTGGATCGCCGCGCGCTCGAAAGGCTGCCCAAGGCCGCCAACGTCGTGTTCATGGCGGGCCGCAAGTTCGGCGCCACCGGCGATGTGCCGCTCACCTGGGCGATGAACGTGCAGGTGCCGGCGATGGTCGCCGAAGTGTTCAAGGGCTCGCGCATCGTCGTCTTCTCGACGGGCTGCGTTTATCCCTTCGTGCCGGTGGCGAGCGGCGGCGCGAGCGAGGACGTGCCGCCGGTGCCGCCGTCCGGCGATTACGCCAATTCCTGCGTCGGCCGCGAGCACATGTTCGCATACTTCTCGGCCCGGCACGGCACGCCCGGCCGCCTGTTCCGCCTGAACTACGCGATCGACATGCGCTACGGCGTGCTGCACGACGTCGGGCGCAAGGTGCGGGATGGCGAGCCGATCGACCTCGCCATGGGCCATGTCAACGTGATCTGGCAGGGCGACGCCAATACCATTGCGCTGCGCTGTCTTGCGCATGCCACGACCCCGACCTCGCCGATCAACGTCACCGGCCCCGGGACCATCGAGATCCGCTGGCTGGCGGGCGAGTTCGGCAAGCTTTTGGGCAAGACGCCCAGGCTCACCGGCGCGGAAGCGCCGACGGGCTGGCTCAACGACGCGCGCCGCATGGTGAAGGAGTTCGGTCCACCCGCCGTGCCGCTGGCGAAAATGATCGAATGGACGGCCGATTGGCTGGCGCGTGACATGGCCACCCTCAACAAGCCCACGCACTACGAGGTGCGCGATGGCCAGTACTGAGGCGCTCGATGTCATCGCGATCGGCGCCGAGCATTGCGAAGCGGTGTGGCCGCTTTCGATCGAGGCGGGATGGAATCAGAACCTCGCCGACTGGCGCTTCATGCTGGGTGCCGGCCGCGGCTTCGGCTGCACCGGTGCCGACGGAAAATGGCAGGCAAGCGCGCTGGTGCTGCCGCTCGGCGAGAAGCTCGCCTGGATCAGCATGGTGCTGGTGGCCAAGGAACGGCGGCGCAGTGGACTCGGCACCGGACTGCTGAGGCGTTGCATCGACGAGGTGAGGTCGGCTGGTGCGGTCGCCGGCCTCGATGCCACGGAGCAGGGACGGCCGATCTACCTGCCGCTGGGCTTTCACGATCTGTACCGAATCTCGCGCTGGCACTTCGAGCGCGTGAAGGACGCGGCTGTACTTCCGCCCGCTGGCATCAAGCTGCGTCCGGTCGGACCGGCCGACTTGCCCAAGCTCGCGCTCTACGACCGGCCGCTGACCGGCATGGAGCGGCCGGCGATCCTCGCGCATCTGGCGCTGCGCCAACCCGGTCGCGCCTGGATTGCCGAGGATGCCGCGGGAAGGATCTTGGGCTTCGTGCTGGGGCGCGAGGGTCGGATGGCGACTTCTCTCGGTCCCGTCGTGGCCGACGGCGAGGCGATCGCCCTGGCGCTGATCGCCCAGGCGGCCGCATCGGCGCCCGGACCGTTCATCATCGACGTGCCGGAGGCTCATCGCGCCGTCTGTGCCTGGCTGGAGGCGCAGGGTGCGACCACACCGCGCGGCTACATGCGCATGACCTTGGGCGAGGCCAAGGGACTGGATGATCCGACTCACCTCTTTGCTCTTGCAGGCCCTGAACTGGGCTAACCGCCCATGAATGCTGTTCTTTGCCCTCGATTGTTCGCTCCATCTGAATTCGACCGCAGCGTGCACCGAATTCATGAGCTCTGATGGGCGAGCATGGCGCCTAGGCTAATTGGCCGACGGTTGCGATGAAAATCCTGCCTATATGCATTCAGTGTCGAAATGGACTCGTGAATGCACCGCGGCGATCTCGCGGATCTGACGGCATTCGTCGCCGTCGCTGATGAGCTGAGCTTCCGGGCCGCGGCTGTGCGGGTCGGTATTACGCCCTCGGCGCTCAGCCACGCGATGCGACAACTCGAGGAGCGCCTCGGCGTCCGCCTTCTGCATCGCACGACGCGCAGCGTCGCCTTGACCGACCAGGGGCAGCGCCTGCTGGAACGGTTGCGGCCGGCGATCACCCAGATCGCCGCCGCGCTTGAAGATCTCGACCGGGAGCGGCGCCAGCCTTCCGGGCGCCTGCGCATCCACGCCAGCGCCGGGGCGGCCGCGGCGGCGATCGCACCGGTGTGGGATCGCTTCCTCGCGGCCTATCCCGACGTCCATCTCGAGCTCCAGGTCGATGATGCGCCGGTCGACATCGTGGCCAAAGGCTTCGACGCGGCGATCGGCATCAGGGAGCGGGCGGCGGTGGACATGGTGGCCGTTCGGGTGACCGGGCCGATGAAGGTGACGGTGGTGGGCGCGCCGGCCTATTTTGCGCGGCGGCCCGCACCGCGCACGCCGGACGATCTCGCGCAGCACAGTTGCATTCAATACCGCTGGGGCGACGGCGTGTTCGTCTGGCCCTTCCAGCGCAATGGCGAGTCGCAGCGAATTTCGGTACGCGGCCCGGTGACAGTCAACAGCCCCGGCCTGGCGGTCCGGGCGGCGGTCGACGGTCTGGGTATTGCCTATACGATCCTGCCGCCGGCGGAGCCGTTCATACGATCGGGCCAGCTGGTCCCCGTGCTCGAAGACTGGTTGCCGCCCTACGAGGGCTACTTCCTTTACTACCCCGGACACCGACAGGTTCCGTCAGCGTTGCGCGCGCTCATCGACATGCTGCGCACCGGCCGGGAGCCGTCCAAGTCCAAAAGGGTGATCGAGCCCCTTTTGGTGGAAATGAGCAAATGAGATCAAAAAAATCCGGCCCGTCGCAGGAGGCACCAACGACGAGCCGGAATGAGAGTCGGAATTCCTTTCAGGCAGATGCCCGAACCGTTACTGCGTATTGCTCGTTGAGCCCGGCGGCTGCGCAACCCTGTCGTCGTGCGGCAGGTCGATCTTCTTGTCGGCGAGTTTCTTCTCGAGCATTGCGATGACCGGCTTCGGCTCGGTATCGCACCGGCTCAAGGCGACGACGTCGCTTACCGGCATGCCCTCCTGCAGCGGCCACAGGGTCTGGTACGACTTGGCCAGTGCATTGCAGTACTTGATGTCCCCGGGCGATCCGGCGGCGCTCTGTTGGGCGGATGCAGCAAACGGGAGGCCCAATGCCAGGCCCGTCATCAAGCAAAAACCTACGATCTTCATGGCGCTTCACTCCTGTACTACGACACGCCCGTCCGCGGGCGACTGTGGGAGCGAAGGTGCTGGCAGGGCGCGCCGATGAGAAGTCTGTATTTATCGTATGCGTTCCTGAGCAGCGCTCATGAATGCGAACCATGCGCGAAGCATGAGAGTCGCAGGACGACGCCGGCGCCGGAGAACATTTCATTGCCTGAGCGCACACCTGCGCAGTAGCGCGTCATGCTCTTCCGGACCGCGAGCCTCCGGCTCGTTCGCAGAGCTATCGCATATGAAGGATGCCGTCGTCTCGACCGGAGCGCGAAGCGCGGAGCGGAGAGACCTTCTCTCAACGATTAGCAGCTTATCGTTGAGAGAAGGTCTCTCCGCTCGGCCCTGAGTTTACCCCGAGCGAAGTCGAGGGGGCCTCGGTCGAGACGACGGGGGAATCGCCATAGGCGATTACGTTCTCTAGAAATCGAATTGCATCGTCCCGGCCGGCCTTCAGCGCCAGCTCAGGAAGATGCCGACATCGCCCGGCATGCCGCCCGGATA
>DATHNU010001146.1:0-3586 GCA_035485695.1 Reyranella sp.
TCCTTCACCGGCGAGCCGATCGACAGCGAAACCGCGTCCTTCGTCGAGACGACGTTCGGCCGGCCGCCGTGCAGCATGTACGGCACCACCGAGATCGGCGTGATCCTGGCCAGCTATCCGGGCGCGGAGGATTTCGTCGTCAAGCCGGGATCGCTGGGCAAGCCCGTGCCGGGCAGCAAGGTCGAGGTCCATGATCCGGCCGGCAAGCCGTGCCCGCCCGGCGTGACGGGAGAGCTCAAGGTCTGGCGGCGCAACGGCTGGATCGCGACCAAGGATCTCGGGCGGACGGACGAGGAAGGCTACTTCTATCACGGCGGGCGGGCCGACGACGTCATCATCTCGGCCGGCTGGACGATGAGCGCCGTCGAGATCGAGGATGCGATCCTGAAGCATTCTGACGTGCGCGAAGCGGCGGCCATCGGCGTGCCCGATGCCTTGCGCGGGCAGGTGGTGAAGGCCTTTGTGGTCGCCGATCGTCCCGGCGACGAGGCCTTTACGCGCGAGATCCAGGATCTCGTCCGCCAGCGCCTCAGCCAGCACGAGTACCCCCGCCTTATCGAATTCGTGACCGAGCTGCCCAAGACGCCGGCCGGCAAGGTGAACCGCAAGGTGCTGCGCGAGCGCCAGCAAGGCGCCTCGACACAAGCAGCCTGACAGATCGACAGAAGGAAACGTCCATGCTGACCGAGACCGAACGCAAATTTCCCAAGATCACGCAAGAGGGCCTCGACGCGCTGCGCCAGCGCATCGGCGTCAAGATCGGCGTGACCGTCGAGCCGTGGTGCTACGAGGCGACGCGGGACAATATCCGCCACTATGCGCACGGCATCGGCGACGACAATCCGCTGTGGTGCGTGCCGGAATATGCCGCGAAGACCAGGTTCGGCGACGTGATCGCGCTGCCGAGTTTCCTCTTCGCCACCAGCCGCATCATCTCCGGTTACGTCGGCGGCCTGCCCGGCATCCATGCCATGTGGTCGGGCGCCGACTGGCACTGGCACAAGACGGTCAACCGCAACGACACGATCTCGACCGAGGCCTGGTTGAAGGAAATCGTCGAGCATCAGACGCGCTTCGCCGGCCGCGCCGTCCAGCAGACCTACCATGTCGATTTCTTCAATCAGCACGGCGACCTCGTCGCCGGCGCCGACAGCTGGTGCTTTCGCACCGAGCGCGACCATGCGCGCGAGCAGGGCACCAAGTACAAGGACGTGAAGGCCCGCCAGCCGCGGCGCTACACCGACCAGGAACTCGCCGACGCCTACCAGCTCTATCGCGACGAGGAGATCCGCGGCGCCCTGCCGCGCTACTGGCAGGACGTGACCGAAGGCGAGGCGCTGCCGACGATGCTGAAGGGCCCCATGACGGTGACCGGCTTCATCGGCTATGCCCAGGGCTGGGGCGGCCTCTATATCCGCGCCAACAAGCTCGCCTGGAAGCTGATCGATACCCATCCCGGCCTGGGCATCAAGAATCGCTTCGGCATCCCCGATTGTCCCGAGCGCGTGCACTGGGAAGAGGAGTTCGCCCACGAAGTGGGCGCGCCTGGCGCTTACGATTACGGCCCCGAGCGCAGCTCGTGGCTCACCCACCATCTGACGAACTGGATGGGCGACGACGGCTTCCTGCGCAACGCCACCTGCAAGATCCGCCGCCACAATCCGGCGGGCGACATCCTGTTCATCAAGGGCAAGGTGAAGCGCAAGTACGTCGAGGACGGGCGTCACCTGGTCGGGATCGAGCAGGAAGCGCGCAACCAGGACGACGAGCTATCGGTGCTGGGTACGGGGATTGTGGAACTGCCGAGTCGTGGCTGAGGTGACGGCTCTGCCATGCCTGCCCCCGATCTCTCCCGCGGCGCCCTGACTGGCCTTCGCGTCATCGACCTGTCGCGCGTGCTGGCCGGCCCGCTTTGCACGCAGATGCTGGCCGACCACGGCGCCGACGTCGTCAAGATCGAGCCGCCGTCGGGCGATGAGACGCGGCTGCTCGGTCCGCCGTTCGACGGGGCCGGCGACGCGGCCTATTTCGGCGCCGTCAACCGCGGCAAGCGCGCGCTCGGCCTCGACCTGGCGCGGCCCGAAGGACGCGCCGTCCTCGAAGCGCTGCTGAAGGACGCCGACATCCTGGTGGAGAACTACCTGCCGGGCACCATGGAACGCTGGAACCTGGGCTACGACGAGGTCCTGTCGGTCCGCCATCCGCGCCTGGTCTATTGCGCCATCTCCGGCTTCGGCGCCGACGGCCCGCTGGGCGGCCTGCCCGGCTACGACGCGGTGCTGCAGGCCATGAGCGGGCTGATGAGCATCAACGGCACGCCGGAGTCGGGCCCGACGCGGGTCGGCGTTCCCATCGTCGACTACGTCACGGGCTATAACGCGCTCACCGGCATTCTGCTGGCGCTCGCCGCCCGCCAGCAGACGGGGAGGGGCCAGAAGGTCGAGGTCACGCTGTTCGACACCGCGCTCAGCCTGCTCGTGCCGCACGCCGCCAACTGGCTCTGCTCGGGCCGCACGCCGGGACGCCTGGGCAGCGCCCATCCCAATATCGCGCCCTACGACAAGTTCGCGGCCGGCGATGGCGAGCTCTTTCTCGGCATCGTCAACGACGGCCAGTTCCGCCGCTTCTGCCGGCAGGTGAAGCGCGAAGACCTTTTGCAGGATCCGCGCTTCGGGACGAACGCCGCACGGTTGGAGAATGCCGCCGCGCTGCGCTCGGAAATCGAACGGACGCTGGCTTCCTTCAAGGTCGAGGATCTCTGCCACGACCTGATGCGAAGCGGCGTGCCCGCGGGCGCCGTGAACACCGTGCCGCAGGCTTTCGCGCAGGCGCATGTCGCCCATCGGCAGATGCTGATCGACCAGGGCGGACGTCGCGCACCCGGCATCCCCGTGAAGCTCGTCGAAACGCCGGGCCGGCCCGGCCGGCCGCCGCCGCGCTACGGCGAGCACGGCCGCGAGATCCTGGCAGAGGCCGGGTTCGATCAGGACGCTGTCGACCGCCTGCTGGCGTCCGGCGTTCTCAAGACAACCAACCAATCATGAAGGAGAGGAAACGATGATGCTGAAAGCCATGGTCTGTGCTGCGGGATTGCTGGCGGGGCTGTCGTGCAGCGTTGCCGCGTCGGCGCAGACCTATCCCGCCAAGACGGTGAAGATCATCGTTCCCTACCAGGCCGGCCAGGGGACCGACGTGGCGGCGCGATACTTCGCCGAGCAGCTGTCCAAGGCGCTTGGCCAGACCTTCTATGTCGACAACAAGCCCGGGGCCGGCGGCAATATCGGCGCCGAGGCGACGGCGCACGCAGCCCCCGACGGCTACACGCTGATGATGGGCACCAACGCCACCCAGACCATGAACGAGTTCCTCTACCCGTCGACGGGCTACGATGCGCAGAAGGATTTCACGCCGATCATCCTGGTCGGCATGCTGCCGATGGTGATCTCGGCCAATACGTCGTTTCCGGCCAACTCGGTGGCGGAGCTGGTCGCCGCCGCCAAGGCCAAGCCCGACAAGATCGACATGGCGCTGCCCAGCAACAGCGCCCGCATCGTGTTCGAGCTCTTGAAGGACCGGACGGGCGCGC
>DATHNU010001147.1:0-2054 GCA_035485695.1 Reyranella sp.
CGGGGGCATGATCCTGACCGGGGCGCTTGTCGCCGGGGTCGCTCCCAACAGTGGCTGGTTCATGTACACGCCGCTGAGCTCGAACGTTTACACACCAGGTATCAATGCCGATGTCTGGCTGCTCGGGGTGACCTTCGTCGAGATCTCGGCGCTGACGCTGGCCGTCGAGATCGTCGTCTCGATCCTCAAGATGCGCGCGCCGGGCATGTCGCTCGACCGGATGCCGATCTTCGGCTGGTACATGCTGATCACCGCGCTGATGATGGTGGCGGCCTTCCCGCCGCTGATCCTCGGCTCGATCCTGCTCGAGACCGAGCGCGCCTTCGGCCTGCCGTTCTTCGATCCCACGCGGGGCGGTGATCCGCTGCTCTGGCAGCATCTGTTCTGGCTGTTCGGCCACCCGGACGTCTACATCATCTTCCTGCCTATGGCCGGCGTCCTGTCGACGATCATCCCGGTCTTCGCCGACCGGCCGCTTGTCGGCTACCGGGCGATCGTCGTCGCGATTATCGCCCTCGCCTTCGCGAGCTTCGGCATCTGGGTGCACCACATGTTCACCGTGGGTATTCCGCATCTCGCGCTCGCCTTCTTCTCTGCGGGCTCGGCTATCGTCGCAGTGCCGACGGCAGTGCAGATCTTCGCCTGGCTCACTACGCTGGCGCACGGCAGGCCGCGCTGGGACGTGCCGATGCTCTACGTTTTTGGCTTCTTCTTCATCTTCGCGCTGGGCGGCCTGACTGGCGTCATGCTCGCGATGGTGCCGTTCGACTGGCAGGCGCATGACAGCTATTTCGTCGTGGCCCACTTGCATTACGTCGTGGCCGGAGCCTTCGCCTTCCCCATGCTGGCGGCGCTCTACTACTGGCTGCCGCTGCTGACCGGACGCACGGCAGTGCACCGGATGTCGGTACCCGCCTTCTGGCTGGTGTTCGTCGGCTTCAACCTGACCTTTTTCATGATGCACCTGACCGGCCTGCTCGGCATGCCCCGGCGCATCTACACCTATCAGGGGCACGAAGGCTGGATCTGGCTCAACCTGCTGTCCTCAGTGGGCGGGTTCATCATGACGATCGGCTTTGGCCTGGTGGTGATCGACCTCCTGGCGCAGCTCCAATATGGGCGTCGCGTGCGGCGCAATCCCTGGGCCGCGTCGACGCTGGAATGGGCCATGCCGATCCCGCCGGCGCCGTATGCGTTCGCCTCGATCCCGCATATTGGGACCCGGGCCGACCGCATTGCTCCCGGCGAGCTCGCACCATCGCTGGCGCGAGGCGAAGGCTATCTCGGCTTCGTGCGCAACGGCTGGCAGGAGACACTGGGCGTGCATATGACATCCGGCACGCCCGAGCAGCTGATCGTGCTGTCGCGCGCGACCTATCTACCGCTCTATACGGCGCTCGCCACTGCCGCGGCAGTTTTGGCGATGCTGTTCCAGTTCTACCTGCTGGCGCTCGCCGCCGCGCTGGTAACTGCTGGCCTATTCGTAGTTGCCGGGCAGGGCGCAGGGCTCGCCCGCGACTACGGCCCAATGCCTGTCGGCCACGGCGTAAGCGTGCCGCCTCATACCGAGGTGGCTGGCGCGCCGCCCTGGTTGGCGCTGAACTTCACGTTGGTCGCCGACGGCACCCTGTTCACGTCCCTGTTGTTCGGAACGCTCTATCTTTGGATTTCCGCGCCGAATTGGCCCCCGGCGGCGGCACCCGAGCCGGACCGCATGCTTGCCCTCGTTGCTGTCGCGGCCCTCGCCGGCGCCGCGGCGGCGGCGCGCGGATCGCTGCGATCCCTCTCCGCCGGCGGCACGGCGCGCGGCTGGATCGGCCTCGCCATACTCGGGCTCCTCGTAGCCATTGCCGCGGTTGCGGGGCTCGTCGGCGGTGTCGTCCCGCGTCCAACCGAGCATGCGCTCGGTGCGACCGCCGCCGCGCTGCTCGGCTATGTCGCCGTGCATTCAGGCATCGGCCTTCTTTTTCTCGTCAGCAACCTCTTGCGCCTCGGCGCCGGGCTCATCTCTCCCCGGCGGTCGCTGGATCTGCGCCTGACGCGACTATGGCTCG
>DATHNU010001148.1:0-4845 GCA_035485695.1 Reyranella sp.
AGGAAGGTGCGATGGATCTGGTCGAACTCGGCGTTGCTGAGCGGCTGGGCGAGATCGACGCCCGCAATCTCGGCACCGAGGGCATGGGAAAGCGGTCTCACGGTAAGCGACATTCGGAGTCCTCGCGGGCAGGGTAATGACGCAAACGGTGCGCCCGCGCCGGCCGAGCGTCAAGATTGGCGGCCGCGTCGTGCGGAACGCTTGGGAGCTGCGCTCGTTTTCCTGCGATGCCCGGATTTCCCATCCCATCCTCCCTGCGCTGTGTCTGGCACCTGGTGCGCGACAGCGTCGAGGGTTTCATCGACGACGACGCGCTGAGCCGGGGCGCCTCGATCGCCTACTACACGCTGTTCTCGCTGGCGCCGATCCTGCTGCTCACCATCGCCATCGCCGGCCTGGCCTTCGGCCGCGACGCCGCGCGCGGAGCCATCGTCGAGCAGCTGAGCGGCCTGATGGGCGGCAAGAGCGCCGAGGCGCTGCAGGCCATGATCGAAAGCGCCAGCGACCCCAAGACCGGCATGACGGCCTCGCTTGTCGGCATCCTGGCCGCCGCGATCACGCTGACGGGCGCCTTCGGCGAGGTCCAATCGGCGCTGAACGCCATCTGGAAGGCCAAGTCTCGGCGCTCGACGCTGTCACGCCTGATGCGGGCGCGGCTGGCGAGCCTGGGATTGGTGGCCACTTCGGGATTCCTGCTGACCGTGTCCCTGGTGGTGAGTGCGGCCCTGGCGGCGGTGTCCAACTACCTCAAGGTCGTGTTCCCCGGCGCCGAATTCGTCCTGCAGGTTGCCGACGTCGCGATCTCCGCTGCGCTGCTCACGGGCCTGTTCGCGGCCATCTTCAAGATCCTGCCCGACACGCCGATCGCCTGGCGCGACGTGGCGATCGGCGCGCTGGTGACGGCGGCCCTGTTCGAGGGCGGCAAGTACGGGATCGCGCTCTATATCGGCACGAGCAACGTCGCCTCGTCGTACGGTGCGGCGGCCGCGCTCATCATCCTGCTGCTCTGGATCTTCTATTCGGCGCAGATCTTCCTGCTGGGCGCCGAGTTCACGCGCGCCTTCGCCCGGCGCTACGGCACCCACGCCGGGCGCGAGGTCAGTAGTCCCATTCCATCTTGACGCCGAGGCGGCCCCGCGAGTCGGCACCGATATCGCCCTCGACCTTGGTATGGTCGAGCACCTCGATCTCGACGACGCCGCGGCTGGAATTGCCCGACGCTCCCTGTTTGGCGCCGACATAGACGCCGGGCGCGACATAGCGGCCGGCCTCGATCGAGACCGGCGACGAACCCGACGAGCCGCTGCCGACCCTGAGCTGGTCCAGACCCAGGCTCTGTCGCAGACGGCCGAGCATGCTGGTGCCGGGGGCTTCGCGGCCGGTCAGCTCGGCCAGGGACTGCGCGACCTGGATGAGTTCGAAGGCGCTGAGGCCGGAGGCGGGCTTACCGAACAGCAGCAGGGCCAGCGCCTCGTCCTGAGGCAGCGCCGGCACCGAGGTGATGGCGATGGCGGGCGCGGCCGCCGTTCCGGTGATGACGACATTGATCGTGGTCGAGTTCACGGAGGAGGTGGCGATGAAGTCGAGCGCGGGATCGATGCGATCGACGTTGTTGAGCGAGACGATGCCGCGGCTGAACACTAGGCGGCGGCCGGCCAGGGTGAAGTCGCCGCGCCGCACCGTCAGACCGCCCAGCACCACGGGTGCAGTAGGAGCGCCGGTGACCTTCAAGGAGCCGCTCATCTCCGCATCGAGGCCGCGACCGCGCACGAACACGGCCTGCGGCGCCTGCACGTCGAGCGCGAGCCGGATTGGCGTGGCCGAAGGCGGCGGCGCAGGGCGCGCCGTCGGCGAAGGCGGTGGCGGCGGTGCAGCACCGGGCTTGTTGATCTCGCGCACGTCGACGGTGGGAAACGCCGCCGACTGAGCGCCGCCGACGGAGATCTCGGCGCGATCGATCGTGACCGGCCCGGCGATGTCGATGCCGCCCACCGTCGAGCCGGTGACCTTGAGATCGCTCGACACGGTCGCCACCAGGTCGGCGCGGTTGACCAGGAGCGCGCGGCGGCTCGCCACGGCGAGATCGACCGCGATGCCCTGCTGCTCGTCGAGGCGCAGCGAGCCGTTGGCCGTCAAGGTGCCGTTGCGGCCGGTCTGGAACGTGAGCTGCTGGAGCTGCAGCGCGTCGCCCTGCAGCACCACGCGCGCCGTGCCGTCGCTCAGGCGCATGCCCATCTCGGGAAAGGCGAGCGCGCCGTTGGAGAGATCGAGCGATCCGGTGCCGGTGATTTTGTTCCCGTTGATGTCGAGCGCGAGATCGCTACGCAAGGTGCCGGCGATATTGCGCACCTGATTGCCAAGCAGCGGGGCGAAGGGCGCGATATTGATCGAGCCGGTCAAGGTCCCCGTGCCGGCGAGCGGCGCCGTCGTTCCCTTGCCCTTGAGCGACAGGCTGCTGCCGGTGCCGGCGCTGAGGCGTGCGTCGATGCTGGCCTGGCGTCCATTCAGCGAAGCCGAGCCTTGCACGCCAAGCGCGGGCAGAAGCGCCGCCTCGGGACGGCGCAGGCGCACGCTGGACGCGGTGTAGGTGGCATCGATGCGGGGATTGGCCATCGGACCGGCGACGCGCACCTGCGCCTGCAGGCTGCCGTCGAGGCCGGTGCCCGGCGCAAAGGTGTCGACCAGCGAGAGCGGCAGCGCGGACAGGTCGAGACGGAGGTCAGTGGCCGCGGGATCGAGCACGCCCTGCACCGCCAGCCGGCCACCGCCCAGGCGCAGGGTCGTGGGATCGATACGGATGCGGGGACCGGCAATGTTGAGGCGCGTGGGCGCGTTCAGCGCCACCGGGATGCCGAGATGACGTCCTTCGAAACGCGACAGCGCGATGCGGATCTCTTCGCCCAGAAGCTCGACCTTGGCCGCGAGCGTGGCGGCGGTGGCGGCGCCCGAAGCCTGCAGCGTGACCTCGAAGCCGCGTTGCCGGTCGCCCTTGGCCGTGCCGCTCAACCGGCCAATGTCGGCTGCGCCAGTAATGCCGCTGGCCGTTAGCTTGGCATCGGTCGCAGCCGCTCCGCTGGGATCGTCGATCGTGGCATCGAGTTGCAGGGTGCCGATGCCGATGCCGCCACTGCGTATGCCGGTGCCGCCGAGGCGTACCTGCAGCCGTCCCGCCGCAAGCTGCGGATCCGTGGTGACCTCGGCATCGATCGCCCCCGCGAGGTCGGTGCCCGCGACCGCCGCCACGTCCTGCAGCCGCGCGACCTTCAATCGGGCGCTGCCCGACGTGCGATCGCGCGTGATCGCAAGATCGGTGACGTTGAGAACGGCGCTCGCCCAATGGCCTTCGAAGCTCGGCACGGTGATGCCGCCGGCCGCGTCACGGTCGAAGCGGCCGGCGATCGACAGAGGCTGGCCGGAGACAGTGCCGTTGGCCGTGAGGCTGCCGCCGGCCGAGCCGTCCGGGCGCAACTCGATGGTCGAGGAAGCGGTCGTGGCGCCGGCAATCCCCGGACGCAGGACAGAGAGCTGCGGCAGCTCGACCGAAAGGTCGAACTTGCCGGTCTCGCCCTTGCCGCTGCCCGACAGGCCGAAGGTGCCCGCGCCGCTCGCCACCTTGATATCGGCGAGCGACCAGGTCTGGTCGTTGCGCAGGGCGGCTTTGCCGGCGAGCCTGACCTCGTGCGCCACTAGGTCGGGCGGCACATCGGGCGCGCCGACATCGAAGAGTGTTCCCTGCCAGCCCACCGCGAGACCTCGGTCATCGCGGCGCGCCGTCAGCTCGAGGCGGGCGCGTCCGACAAGCTGCCGCTCGGCCAGTGCCGAAAACGGCGTCAGGCTGGGGAGTTCGACGGTCGTCTTGACCTCGCCGGTCTCGGTCTTGGGCTGGTACGAGCCGACACCGTCGATCACCGAGGCCACGGCGGTCGTGGCGTTGAGCGCTTCGAGCGTGAGACTGCCGTCGCGCTGCACGCCTAGCTTGGCGGCGAGCGTGGTGCGGCCGAACCCCGGCAAGCGACCGTCGAGCGCGGCGACCGTGAGATCGTCGGCGCTGCCATCCAGCTCCACCGTGCCTTCCGGCTGCTTCGCCAGGTTGCCGAGCAGGGCATGCGCACTGAGCGTGAGGCCGCGCCAGTTGACGCCTCCGAGGCGCGGCGCCAGCGCGCCGGGCGCGTCGGATCTTGCCGTCGCCGTGGCGTCGAGTCGATCGGCCACGCGATCGTAGCGGGCCGTGGCGGCGAGGTTGAGCGGCCCGGCCGTGAGCGTCGAGCTGCTCAGGGTTGCCATCTTGTTGTCGACCGTCGCCTCGGCGGTGAGCGAGACCGGGCCGGCATCAGGCAGTTCCTTGCCGCTGGCGTCGAGATGGACCGACACCGCCGTGCCCGCTCCGTCGGGCCGCCATTGCGCGGTGCCCTTGGCCGTCACGGCGTCGCCCGCCGAGACTGTGAGCTCGCCATTACCGGTAGCGGCGTCGCCCTTGGCGACCAGGCGCATCGAGACGCCGGCAAGGTCGGGCCGTTGCAACAGCGCCGCGGTCACCCCGCCCGGCCCCTCCTCGACAGCGATCTCGCCGTCGACGGTGCGCTGAGCGAGATCGAAGCGCGTGTCGGCCGAAAGCTTACCCGACGGACCGTCGGTGCGATCGCCGGTGAGACGCAGACGGCCCTCATGCAGGTCGGCGGACAGAAGGCCATTGCCGTGCAGGGTCCAGCGCGAGTCCTCGCCGGCGAGCGACGCCGCGAGGTGCAACGTATCGACCGACAGGGCCTGCAGGTCGACGCCGACCGGCAGCGTGAACGAGCCGCCGCGGCTCGCCGGCTTGCTCTTCGACGGCAGCGGCGCGCGCAG
>DATHNU010001149.1:0-2977 GCA_035485695.1 Reyranella sp.
TGGAAGGTGGTCTGGCCAACGGAGTTCGCCGCGCCCGGGGTGAAGCTGATCGCGTCGTGATGCCTCGTCTTCTCCCCCGTCATACGGGGGAGGGCAGGGAGGGGGAAAGCCACAGTCGGGAAGCTCGCCAGTTTCAGATCATGACATCTTCGGACATCTCGTTTGGGGCTTTCCCCCTCCTGTATCCTCCCCCGTATGACGGGGGAGGAGCGATGCTGGCTTGATGCCAAGCGCCACGCTCTTCGGCCAGGCGTTGATCTCCGGTGTCCTGGCCGGCGGCATGTACGGTCTGCTGGCGCTCGGGCTCAGCCTGAGCTGGGGCCTGTTGCGGCTGGTCAATCTCAGCCACTTCGCGCTCGCCTTCCTCGCCGCCTACCTCACCTATGAACTCGGCACGACCTATCACGTGGCGCCGTGGTGGTCGGCGACGATGGTCGTGCCGGCGATGTTCCTGATCGGCCTGGCGCAGCACTGGCTGTTCGACAGGTTCAAGGTGAACGAGCTCGCCTCGCTGCTGATCACCTTCAGCTTCGCCGTTATCCTCGAAGTGGCGATCCAGCTCTACTGGACCGCCGACTATCGGCGCTTCGAGACGCCTTACTCGACGCTGTCGATCAAGGCGGGGCCGTTCTACATCCCGGTGCTCGAGCTCGTCCTCTGCCTGGTCGCTGGCGTGCTGGCCTGGGGCACTTGGCAGTGGTTGCGCAAGACCTATGTCGGCAAGGCGCTGCGCGCCAGCGCCGAGGACGCCGACATCGCCGCGGCCTACGGCGTCGACTACAAGAAGCTCGCCTACCTGATTTCCGGCATGGGGGCCGCCTATGCCGGCGTCGCCGGCACCTTCATCGCGCTGATCGCCACCCTGGCGCCGGCGCAGATCTGGACGTGGCTCGGCGTGGTGTTCGCCGTCGTCATCATCGGCCGGCTGGGCAATCCGCTGGGCGCACTGGCGGCGGGCATGCTGGTCGGCGCCAGCGAATCCATCGCTATGGCCATCCTGAGCCCGGCCTGGGCGCCGGTGGTGTCGTTCTCGATGCTGATCGCGATCCTGCTGTGGGATCCGGAGTGGCTATGAACGCTGCCCGCGACCTGCCCAAACTCGTGGCCGGGCTCGCCATCGTGGCCCTCGCGCTCCTGCCGACGGCAGGCTTGCCGGCCTTCTACGATTCCTTCGTCTACCTCGTGTTCTTCTGGGTCTCGCTGTCGACCAGCTGGGCGCTGCTGAGTGGCTTTGCCGGCTATTTCAGCCTGGGCCATGCCGCGTTCTTCGGCGTCGGCATGTACACGACGGCCACGTTGACGACCAAGTTCGCCGTGCCGTTCCTGCTCACCATACCAGCCGCCGCGGCGATCCCGGCCCTGCTGGCCGTCGGCATCGGCGCCGTCGTCTTTCGCCTGCGCCGCCTGCGCGGCGAGCTGTTCGCCCTGCTGACCTTGGCCGTCACCTTCGTGATCGGCACCATCATCTTGAACACGCCGATCGATGGCGGTGGCGGCGTGTTCATGAGCGCCGTGCCGCTGCCGCATCTCATGCCGACTCCGACCGGCACCATCTACATCCTGGGTTTCGCCCTTTGCGTGCTGACCCTGGCGATCGCCTGGTGGGTCGCCCATTCGCGGTTGGGCATGGGCCTGTTCGCCATCCACGACGACGAGGACGTGGCCGAGGCCAAGGGCGTGCCGACCTTCCGCTACAAGCTTTTGGCCTTCGCGCTTTCGGCCGGCATCGCCGGCGCCGTGGGCGGCATTCATGCGATGTATGTCGGCTTCCTCACGGTCGCCGGCACGTTCGAGCTCACCGTGCCGCTCTATGTCGTGCTGATGAGCGTGCTGGGCGGCTCGCGCCACTGGCTCGGTCCGGCGGTCGGCGCCACCGCCATCACCACCTTGCTCTACGCCTTCATCAGCGGCGGCGAGGCGATGGTCGGCCGCGCCATCGTCGGCCTGATCCTGATCGTAGCCATCCTGTGGCTGCCCGACGGGGTCATTCCCGCGATCCAGCATTGGGCGAAAAGGCGGCGGCCCGCGCCCGCCAAGGTACGTGCCGAGGTGGTGCCCGCCGAGGTGGTGCCCATCGTGCCGGCGACGGTGCAGCCGATCGGCGATCGACACATCCTGGAAGTGCGTGCCGTCACCAAGCGCTTCGGCGGCCTGCAGGCGCTGGCGGGCGTCGATCTCGACGTGCGCGAGGGCGAGATCTTCGGCCTGGTCGGGCCCAACGGGTCGGGCAAGACGACGCTGATCAACGTCATTGCCGGCCACTATCCGCTCACCAGCGGTACGGTCACTGTCGACGGCGTCTCGATCGGCAGTCTCACGGCCCACGAAATCGCTCGCCGCGGCGTGGCCCGCACCTACCAGATTCCGCGGCCGTTCGCGAACATGAGCGTGCTCGACAACGTCGCGTTGGCCGCCACGTTCGGCGGCCCCGTCCGTGCCCAGCGGGAAATTCGCGACGAGGCGAGGCACTGGATCGGCTTCACCGGGCTTGGCGGCAAGGAGGAGGCGCTGCCCGCCGAGCTCAACCTGCATGAGCGCAAGTTCCTCGAGCTGGCGCGGGCGCTGGCGGCAAAGCCCAAGCTCCTGCTGCTCGACGAGGTCCTGTCGGGCCTGAACCCGGCGGAGATCGACAACGCCATCCGCCTGGTGCGCGCCATCCGCGGCCAGGGCGCCACCATCGTCTTCGTCGAGCATCTGATGCGGGCCGTGGTCGAGCTTTCCGACCGCATCGCCGTGCTGAACGAAGGCAAGCTCTTCGCACTGGGCGCGCCGCGCGACGTCATGCGAGATCCGCGGGTCGTCAGCATCTATCTGGGCAAGGCCTATGCTGCTTGAAGCGCGCAACCTTCATATCGGCTACGGCGACGCGCCCGCCGTCTGGGATGTCTCGTTCGATGTCGGCGCCGGCGAGATCGTCTCGGTGATCGGCCCCAACGGCGCCGGGAAGACGACCCTGATCAACGCCATCGCGGGCCTG
>DATHNU010001150.1:0-4957 GCA_035485695.1 Reyranella sp.
AGCCGGTGCGCGACCAGCTCGCCCAGTTCGAGGCGATGGGCTTCGGCAAGGTGCCGGTCTGCATCGCCAAGACGCAGTACAGCTTCTCGACCAATCCCGACGCCAAGGGCGCGCCCAGCGATCACATCGTGACGGTCCGCGAGGTGAGATTGTCGGCGGGTGCGGAGTTCGTGGTCGCGGTGTGCGGTGACATCATGACCATGCCCGGCCTGCCCAAGGTGCCGGCCGCCAACAGCATCGATATCGGTCCCGACGGGAAGATTGTTGGGCTGTTCTAGAGCTCCGTTTCGACGGCGGCCGCAGGCCGCGTCTCGAAGGGTGGGAAGCGACAAGGCAGGTTGCCCATCCTTCGAGACGCGGTCCTGCGGACCGCTCCTCAGGATGAGGTCTTCCGTGAAGCGGGCATGGCAGGCTCATTGCTGGGAGCGCGCCACTCCAGTGGCGCATCTTCGTGGATCACACAGCCCATGAGCGCCACTGGAGTGGCGCGCTCCCAGCGAAGACGAAGAAGCGGGTCAGAAGGGATCGCACCAACCTCACCCTGAGGAGCGCCCGCAGGGCGCGTCTCGAAGGGTGGGCAACCTGCCTTGTTCTCGTCCACCACAGCGCGGGGGTTACCCCGCGCGATCGAGACGGCGCTGCGCGCCTCCTCAGGGTGAGGTTGGTGTGGTTTCCCCTTCCTCGAATCCGCTCTAGGGTCTCCCCAGCAAAGATGAGGAGACCCCGATGAACGTCCAGACCAAGATGAAGGCGGCCGCGCCGGTGCGGCCGGATCTCGACCCCGATCTCAACAATCTCGCCATGTCGAAGGAGGCGCAGCCGCTGTTCGATGCGGTGATGAAGCACATCGAGGAGAATGTCGCCCCGATATCGGACGAGTTCTTCCGCCTGGGAGAAGGCCGCAAGGAGAACTGGAGCTGGGCCCCTGGCCAGCTCGAGCTGCTCGAGGGCGCCAAGAACAAGGCCAAGGCTTCCGGCCTGTGGAATTTCTTCCTGCCCCATTCCGAGATCGGCCGCGGCCTCACCAACCTCGACTATGCCTATATCGCGGCCGAGCTCGGCAAACAGCCGCTCGCCTCCGAATCGCTCAACTGCTCCGCGCCCGACACCGGAAACATGGAAGTGCTGGAGAAGGTCGGCACGCCCGCGCAGAAGGAGAAGTGGCTGAAGCCGCTGCTCAACGGCGAGATCCGCTCGGCCTATGCCATGACCGAACCCAACGTCGCCTCGTCGGACGCCAAGAACGTCGCCACCCGCGCCGAGCTCGACGGCGACGACTGGGTCATCAACGGCGAGAAGTACTACATCTCCGGCGCCGGCGATCCGCGTTGCAAGATCATGATCACCATGGTCAAGACCAGCCCCGACGCCTCGCCGCAGTTCCAGCAGTCGCAGATCCTGGTGCCGATCGACACGCCGGGCGTGAAGATCCTGGGACCGATGTGCGTGTTCGGCCACGACCACGCGCCGCGCGGCCACATGCACATCAAGTTCGAGAATGTCCGCGTGCCCCAGGAGAACATCCTGCTGGGCGAGGGCCGCGGCTTCGAGATCTCGCAGGTCCGCCTCGGACCGGGCCGCATCCACCATTGCATGCGCTCGATCGGCGCCGCCGAGAAGGCGCTCGACCTGATGGTCAAGCGCGGCTCGACCCGCACCGCCTTCGGCAAGAACCTGATCGCGCTCGGCAAGAACCTCGAGACCGTGTCGCGCGCCCGTATCGAGATCGAGGCCATGCGCCTCATGGTGCTGAAGGCCGCCAAGGCGATGGACGTGCTGGGCAATCGCGAGGCCCGCGTGTGGGTGAGCATGGTCAAGGCCATGGTGCCCGAGCGGGTGTGCCAAATCATCGACCAGGCGATCCAGATCCACGGCGCCACCGGCATCTCGCAATGGACGCCGCTCGCCGAGATGTACGCCCAGCAGCGCACCCTGCGCCTGGCCGACGGCCCGGACGAGGTCCATCACATGGTGGTGGGCCGGGCGGAGCTCAGCCGGCACTGATGCAGGTCGCAAAAGGCCTCTCGCATTCTTCCGAGCCCTGCGGTGGCAGGGCTCGGCAAGCACCGGCCCTCTATGCACGTCCTGAAAATCGTCTAGCCTGATCGCGGGGGAGCGCGGTTTACAGCCTTGAGACCTCTCGGGGCGAAGCGCTACGACAACACATGGACGCCGCCTTCGTTGCCGACTGGCTGAATCTCATTCTGCGCTGGGCCCACATGATCGTGGGCGTCGCCTGGATCGGCGCCTCGTTCTACTTCATCTGGCTGGACAATCACCTGAAGCCGCCGCTCGACCCGGCCGACGCCGCCAAGGGCATCGGCGGCGAGGTCTGGGCGGTCCATGGCGGCGGCTTCTACACCGCCAAGAAATTCATCCTGGCGCCCGAGACGCTGCCGCCCGAGCTGCACTGGTTCAAGTGGGAAGCCTACACGACCCTGATCACGGGCTTCTTCCTGCTCTGCCTGGTCTATTACTACGGCGCCGAGATCGCCCTGATCGACCCTTCGGTGATGCCGCTCTCCAAGCCCGAGGCCATCGCCATCGGGCTTGGCTTCCTGGTGCTGGGCTGGCTGGTCTATGACGGGCTCTGCCGCTCGGCCTTCGGCGAGGACGACCTTCTGCTGGGCGGGCTGCTCTTCTTCTATTGCGCGGTCGCCGCCTGGGCGTTCTGCCACCTGTTCTCGGGCCGCGGCGCCTACCTTCATTTCGGCGCCATGCTGGGCACCATCATGGTGCTGAACGTCTACTTCGTGATCATCCCGGGCCAGCGCGAGCTGGTGAAGGCCAAGCAGGAAGGCCGCACGCCCGAGCCGAAGTACGGCGCCATGGGCCGCCAGCGCTCGGTCCACAACACCTATTTCACGCTGCCTGTGCTGTTCACCATGATCAGCAACCACTATGCGGGCCTCTACGGCCACGAGTGGAACTGGGTCCTGCTGATCCTGATCTCGGTGGCGGGCACGCTGATCCGGGTGTGGTTCGTGCAGCGCCACAAGGGCAATCCCGATCCGCTGGTGCTGGCCGGCGGCCTGGTCGTGCTGGCGCTGACGGCGATCCTGTCCCTGCCGCGCCCCGCCGTCGATATCGGCCCGCCGGCCAGCTTCGCCGAAGTGCAGCCGATCTTCCAGGCGCGCTGCCAGCCCTGCCATGCCACGAAGCCGACGCAGGAAGGTTTCGCCGCCCCGCCCAAGGGGGTGATCCTGGAGACGCCGGAGGAGATCCGGGCTCGAGCTGCGATGATCAATCAGCAGGTCTGGGTCACCCGGGTCATGCCGCCCGGCAACATGACCCATATCACCGAGGCGGAGCGACGCCTGATTGCGCGCTGGTTCAAGGGCGGTGCACAGTAGCGCCATGAACGTCCGTTCGGGCATCCTGCCCTGGCGCCGCCTGCTGACGGCGGCGCTGGCGGCGGCCGCGATCTTTGTCTACTGGACCCAGCTCTCCGACCGCGGTGCGCGCGATCATTCACGCGGGCCAGCCGTGGCCGATTCCCGCGTCTCGACCGAAGGGCGGGGCTGGGGCCCAGCCGTGGGCTTCGCCGATTCGCACCGGCTCGACGAGCATTATGAAAAGCACGGTGCGGAGTTCGGCAACATCAGCAAGCAGGACTACCTGCACCAGGCGCAGCTCCTGCGCGACGCCAAGGTGGAAGGCCCGATCCTGCAGGCCGCCCGGGCGGACGGCGTCACGACGCGCTTCGACCGGCAGACCGGCGCCTTCATCGCCTACAATCCCAACGGCGTCATCCGCACCTTCTTCAAGCCCAACGACGGCGAGCGCTATTATCGCCGCCAGGCCGAGCGCGGCGAATGAAGCCACCGCCGCCGCCCGGGCCGCCCGACGTCGCCGACCTGTGCGAGCTCATCGACCAGTGGGCCGAGTTCACCGCGGGCCTCGCCATCGGCGACTACAGCTTCGACCTCGACAACTGGCTGAACGACGTCGACGTGCGCGAGCTGATCCTCGAGGCGCTGCCGATGTTCAGTCGCGAGGAGATGGGCGACCATGCGCTGAAGCTCGACGGGGCCGACAAGGCCTTCCTGGCGGCGACCCGCGACTTCAAGAACTGCGTGTGGGGCAAGGGCACCGCGCGCAAGGAGAAATGGACGCCACAGAAGAACTGGTGGTACTTCCGCACGCCGCTGCGCTCGAACTCGCAGCTCGAGGACGAGCTCGCGACCGTTCGCTGAGGAAGTGCCATGACGGCGAAAATCCTGGTCGAGACCGCAGGCCCGGTCACCACCCTCATCATCAACCGGCCGCAGGCCAAGAACGCCCTCGACAACGAGGCCGCGCGCGCACTCGGCGCCGCATTCAAGGCGTTCGAGGCCGATCCCGAAGCGCAGGTCGCGGTGCTGACGGGCGCCGGCGGCGCGTTCTGCGCCGGCGCCGACCTGAAGGAGCTGGGCTCGGGCACCGACTATTTCCCGTGGGCCGGCAGCGACGAGGGCCCGTTGCGCACGCCGCTTGGCAAGCCGGTGATCGCCGCCATCGAGGGCCACGCCTGTGCGGGCGGACTTGGGGTTGCGCTGTTCTGCGACATCCGCATCGTCGACGACACCGCGACCTTCGGCGTGTTCTCGCGCCGCTGGGGCGTGCCGATGAGCGACGGCACGACGGTCCGCCTGCCGCGGATCGTGGGCCAAGGCCGCGCGCTCGACATGCTGCTGACCGGTCGCGCCGTCGGCGCCGACGAGGCGATTGCCATCGGCCTCGCCACCCGCAAGGTCGCGCGGGGCACGACGCGGGCCGAGGCGGAGAAGCTGGCACGCGAGATCGCCGGGTTCCCGCCGATCGCCATGCGATCGGACCGCCAATCGGCTTACGAAAGCTTCGACCGCGACCAGCAAGCGGCAATTCAGCGGGAAATGGAATTGTCACTGGCGGCGCGGCGCCAGGAATCGCAAAAAGGCGCGGCGCGCTTCGCCCAGGGCGAGGGCCGGCACGGAAA
>DATHNU010001151.1:0-3571 GCA_035485695.1 Reyranella sp.
AGGCGATGGGCCAGGTCACCGCGCCGATCATCGCCATCACCCTTGTGCTGCTCTCGGTGTTCATCCCGACGGCCTTCATCCCCGGCATCACCGGCCAGCTCTACAAACAGTTCGCCGTGGCCGTATCGGTGTCGATGGTGATCTCGGCGATCAACGCGCTGTCGCTGTCGCCCGCCCTGTGCTCGCTGATCCTGCGCCATCGCAAGAAGCCGCGCGGCGTCATGGGCTGGCTGCAGAACGGCATCGACAAGAGCCGCGACGGCTATGTCCACCTGGTGACGCCGATCGCGCGGCGCACCTTCCTGGCGCTCATCCTGGTCGGCGGCTTCGTGCTGGCGACCGGCGGCATCGGCAGCCTGGTGCCCTCGGGCTTCCTGCCCGACGAGGACCAGGGCGCCTTCATGGCCGAGGTGCAGCTGCCCGACTCCGCCTCGACCAACCGCACGGCGGCCGCGGTCGCGGAGGTCGAGAAGACGGTCCAAGGCAAGCCCTGGATGCAGAGCATCTTCACCGTCACCGGCTACAGCCTGCTCGATGGCCTGAACATGTCCAACCGTGCCCTGGTCGTGGTCGGGCTGAAGCCGTTCGCCGAGCGCAAGGATCCCACGCTCACGGTGTTCTATGCGCTGGAAGAGCTGAACAAGGCCTTCGCCCAGATCGCCTCGGCCAACGTGTTCGCCTTCAACCTGCCGCCGATCATGGGGCTGGGCAATTCGTCGGGCTTCGAGTTCGTCGTGCAGTCGCTGGCCGGTGCGCCGCCCACCGACCTCGCTGCCGTCGCCCGCGGCATGATGATCTCGGCCCAGCAGGTGCCGCAGCTCGCCAGCGTCTTCACGACTTATGCCGCGGCCGCCCCGCAGATCAACCTCAAGCTCGACCGTGAGCGCGCCCAGGCGCTGGGCGTATCGATTTCCGACATCTTCTCGGCGATGCAGACGACGCTGGGCGGCGCCTACACCAACGACTTCAACCTGTTCGGCCGGACCTGGCAGGTGAAGGTGCAGGCCGACGCACCCGATCGCAGCAACGTCAACGACATCTTCCGCGTGCGCGTGCGCTCGTCCAACGGCGAGCTGCTGCCGCTGCAGGCCGTGGCGAACATCGAGCTGATCACTGCACCGTCCTCGATCGTGCGCTACAACAACCTGCGTTCGGTGGTGCTGAACGGCGCCCCGGCGCCCGGCTTTTCCTCGGGCCAGGCCATCGCCGCCATGGAAGAGCTCGCCAAGTCGACGCTCCCCGCCGGCTACGGCTACGAATGGACCGGCACGGCGCTGCAGGAGAAGGCAGCAAGCGGCCAGACCGGCTTCATCCTGGCGCTCGCCGTGCTGTTCGCCTACCTCTTCCTCGTCGCCCTCTACGAGAGCACGGCGATCCCGATCGCCGCGCTGCTGTCGGTCGCGGTCGGCCTGTTCGGCGCGGTGCTGGCGCTCTACATCACCGGTCTCGACAACAACATCTTCGCCCAGATCGGCATCGTCGTGCTGATCGCGCTCGCCGCCAAGAACGCCATCCTGATCATCGAGTTCGCGATGGAGGAACGCGCCAACGGCAAGGACATCGTGACGGCGGCGACGACGGCGGCCGGCCTGCGCTTTCGCGCTGTCATGATGACCTCGTTCGCCTTCATCCTGGGCCTGGTGCCGCTGGTCATCGCCTCGGGCGCCGGCGCGGCCACCCAGCGCGCCGTCGGCACGGCCGTGTTCGGCGGCATGATCGCGGCCTCCTTCCTCGGCATCTTCGTGATCCCGGGTCTCTACGTCGCCCTGCAGACCTTCCGCGAGAAGGTGAAGGGGATGGGCGGCAAGAAGACTATCGAGTATAGGCAGGTGGAGCCCGACCACTGAGCTCGTGACAATAATACGGTCATCCCGAGCACAGCGCTTGCCCTGAGCGAAGTCGAAGGGAAGGACCTATCCTGCTCGCCATGAGCAAAGGTCCCTCGCTACGCTCGGGATGACACTATCTTTTTTGCCGGGAAGCCGTGGCGCCTACTCCAGCCGGATGTTCGCTGCCTTCACCACCGGGCGCCAGCGGTCGATCTCCGCGGCGATGTGCCGGCCCAGCGCCTCGGGCGGCGCGATCACCGCGGCGCCGCCTTCCTTTTCCAGGCGCGCCTTCACGTCGGCCGACGCCAGCGCCTTGTTGATCTCGGCGTTGAGCGCCTTGGCGATCGCGGGATCGATCCCGGCCGGCCCGGTGATGCCGTACCATTGATCGGCTTCGAAGCCCGGAACGCCCGACTCGGCGATGGTCGGCAGCTCGGGAAACGCCTCCGACCGCCGGGCGCTGGAGACGGCGAGCGCCCGCAGGCGGCCCTGCTTGGCGAGCGGCATGACCACCGGCGCCCCGGTGAAGCCCATCTGCAGCTCTCCGGCTAGAAGATCGGAGACGAACGGCGCCGTGCCCTTGTAGGGCACATGCAGGAACTCGGTGCCGGTGGCGAAGGCGAAATAGGCCGAGGCGAGGTGCGACGCACTGGCCGTGCCGCCGGTGCCGTAGGCCAGCGCGCCCGGCTTGGCCTTGGCCAGCGCCACCAGCTCCTGCACCGATTGCGCCGGCACCGACGCATTGACGGCCAGCACGTTGGGCACGTTCGCCACGTAGGCCAGCGGCGTCCAGCCCGTCACCGGATCGTAGCCGTGATGCGGATAGACCAGCGGGTTGATGGCCAGGGTTCCGATGTGGCCCATCAGCATGGTGAGGCCGTCGGGCTCGGCGCGCGCCACCATCTCGCAGCCCAAGGTGCCGCCGCCGCCCGGCCGATTCTCGACGATGCAGCTCTGGCCGAATGCGACCTGCAGCTTGGCCGCGATCTCGCGCGCCAGGATGTCGGTCGTGCCGCCGGGCGTGAACGGCACGATCAAATGCAGCGGCCTTGCGGGAAAAGTCTCAGCCCGCGCCGGCGACAGCGCGGCGAAACCCGCCGCTGCGCTCCAGGCGGCGAGCTGCCGACGTCTCAGTCTCACGGACGATCCGTGCCCGCCTCGAGGCGCGCGCGCAACGCCGCATCGTGCAGGGTAGTGTCCTGGCCGGGCGGCGCGATGCGCACGGCGTCCTCCAGGCTCGCGGTCTGCCGCCACTCCTCGGCCGGTCGCGCACGGTCGTCATGACCAACCTGATCGACGCCCCAGAAGAGTTCGAGATGATGGCCGTCGGGATCGAGGAACTCGACCGAGACCTGGCAACCGGCGCGGCGACGGCCTTCGTAGACGATCTTCGCGCCGTACTGCTTCAGGTGATCGCGGGCGTAAAACACCTCGTCGAGCGTGGCGAGCTCGAACGCCAGATGATGCAGGGTCTTGGCGGCCCCGCCTGCCTGGGGCGCGCCGCCGATCAGCGCCAGGCAATGGTGGTCGCCGTTGCAACGCAGGAACACCATGCCGCCCGGCATCATCCTGTCGGGATAGATGTCGGACACCTTGAAGCCCAGCACCTCGGTGTAGAAGCGCTTGGACTTTTCCAGGTCGGCGACATTGACCACGGCGTGGCCGATCTTCTGGACGGCGAAGGGCGGGTTCATGGGCTACCTTTCCAGCAGGTGGTCCGCCATCATGGACCCGAAGCAGCA
>DATHNU010001152.1:0-2649 GCA_035485695.1 Reyranella sp.
GATCAGCGGCGAGAAGGCGACCCGCTTGGCGCGCTCGGCATTGGCGGTGGTCGAGCCGCATTCGAGGTCGATCTTGTTGTTCAGGATCGCGGGAATGCGGGTCTCCGGCGTCTCCGGGACGTACTCGATCTTGAGCGCCGGGTCGTCGACCTCGACGCCGATCTCGTCGACGATCGCCTGGCAGAGCTCCAGGCTATAGCCGATCGGCCGGTTGGCCTGGTCGAGAAAGGAGAAGGGCGGCGAGGCCTCGCGATAGCCCAGCCGCACCGTGTGCGTGGCCTTGATGTTGGCCAAGCTCGGGCTGAGCCCGCCCTCCTGCGCCGGCGCGGGATCAGGCAACAGGACCGCCAGCAGCAGCAGGCACGCCGCCGCGATCGGCCCTCGCATCGGCCGCCCGTGCGCCCCCCCGTGGAACGACCCCCAGCGCATCAGGCGCGCACCGGATCGCCGGCGATCGCGTCCGGCGGCACGGCATCGTCGAGCCGCATCTCGTGCTCGGGTGCCAGCTCGCCCTCCCACTTGGCGACCACGCTGGTGGCCAGCGAATTGCCGATCACATTGGTGGCGCTGCGGCCCATGTCGAGGAAGGTGTCGATGCCCATGATCATCAGCAGCCCGGCCTCGGGGATGTTGAACTGGCCCAGGGTGGCCGCGATCACCACCAGCGAGGCGCGCGGCACGCCGGCCACGCCCTTCGAGGTGATCATCAGGGTCGCCAGCATGGCGAACTGCGTGCCGAGCGACATTTCGATGTGATAGGTCTGGGCGATGAAGATGGCGGCGAAGGTGCAGTACATCATCGTGCCGTCGAGGTTGAACGAATAGCCGAGCGGCAGCACGAAGCTCGAGATGCGCGTCGAGGCGCCGAAGCGGTTCAGCCCCTCCAGCGTCTTGGGGTAAGCCGCCTCCGAGCTCGCGGTCGAGAAGGCGATCATCAGCGGCTCGCGGATCAGCCGCAGCAGATGGCGATAGCGCGACCCCAGCACGATGAAGCCGACCGCGACCAGGATGCCCCACAGGATGAACAGCGAGAGGTAGAAGCCGCCCATGAACTGGACCAGCTTCCACAGCACGCCCAGGCCGTTCTTGGAGACCGTCGCCATGATGGCCGCCCACACCGCGATCGGCGCGAACAGCATCACGTAGCCCGTCACCTTCAGCATGATGTGGCCGAGATCCTCGATCAGCTTCAGCATCGGCCGCGAGCGCTCCGGCATCGCCCCCATGGCCACGGCAAAGAACACCGCGAAGACCACGATCTGCAGGATCTCGTTCTGCGCCATCGCGTCGGCGATCGAGGTCGGGATCAGGTGGGTGAGGAATTTCTCGATCGAGAAGGCGGAGACCGGCAGGCCGGTCGACTGGCCCTTCTCGGGGAGCGTGCCGGGGAAGTTGGCGCCGGGCTGCAGCAGGTTGACCATGACCATGCCCAGCAGCAGCGACACGAAGGAGGCGCAGACGAACCAGCCCATGGTCTTGGCGAAGATGCGGCCGAGCTTGGCGCCCGAGCCCATGTGGGCGATGCCGCCGACCAGGGTGGCGAACACCAGGGGCGCGATGATCATCTTGATCAGGCGCAGGAACAGCAGCGCGATCAGGTTGATGCTGGACGCGATGTCGGCGCGATCCTGCGGAAGATAGTCGTAGACCAGGGCGCCCATGACGACGCCAAGCGCCATGGCGATCAGAATATAACGAGTGAACTTGTTGGACATGCGACGGTCATCCCCCTTGCGCCGAATGACAAAAGTATGACGGCAATATGGGGCGACGGACAGACCTCAGGCAGCAGATCTCCCCGTACCCTGTGCATTTCACGGCTTCTGTCCGAGGAATCCGCGCCGTAAGCTCCAATGGCGCCGCCAACAAAGCGGGCGCGGGGAGAGGCGGCGGAGGGGCGACATGAATCCAGACGAAGCAGGGCGCGGCGAGGCGCATCACATCGCCGGTTTCTTCCAGTCCCACTGGCTGCTGTTCATCCTGCTGGGCGGCCTGCTGATCGCGGCGGGCGGCGTGGCGATCGTCATTCCCGCGATCTCCTCGATCGCGCCCAACGCGGTCCTCGGCCTGGTCCTGATCTTCGTCGGCATCGTGCAGATCGCGCAGTCGGGCAAGATGAAGGGCGAGGGCCAGTTCGCCTGGCACCTGACCCTGGGCCTGGTGGCCGCGATCGGCGGCGTGTTCGTCTACCTCGACCCGTTCGAGGGCGTGGTGACGCTCACCGTCCTGATGGCGATCGTCTTTGCCCTGCATGGCCTGACGCAGATCGCTTTTGCCTTCCGGGTGCGGCGCCTCAAGGGCTGGACCTGGTTCCTGCTGTCGGGCTGCGTGGCGCTGGTGGTCGCCGTGCTGCTGGTGATGAAGCTGCCCTATGGCCACACCTTCACGCCGGCCACGGTCGGCGGCATTTCCCTGCTGTTCGCCGGCTGGGCCTACGTCGCCCTGGCGCGGGTCGGGCGCCAATCGCCCTGACCCAAGCAACAACTTTCGGTAGCTCTGCCGGCAATGAAAGTCATTTTCACCGTGAGGTTGCCCACAGACGTTGCGCGCGCGGGCGGCGTATCCTGAGGGCCGTCAGGCGCAGTTGAGACGCGACAGAAGGCCTGACCGGAACCGATGAAACGAGGGAGACAACAATGACGAATCTGT
>DATHNU010001153.1:0-2912 GCA_035485695.1 Reyranella sp.
ATCGTTTTTCCCGCGCTTGCGGCGATCATGCTTGTCCGGCGTCGTGACCTCAAGGACTTCGATGCCGGCCTTCTGCATGTAACGCAGCAGTCCTGCACCGTAGGTGCCGGTCGCCTCAATACCGACACGCTGGAGCGATCCAAAGCCACCCATCCAGGCAAGAACGACTCTGATAGCTGGTAGCAGCTAGCGCGTTTCGAGGAGCTCAACGTCTTGCGATGGCGGCGCAGGGACTGTCCGTCTCCGGCCGGCCCATTGACCGCATCGATGTCCAGGAAGGGCAGGGGACACCTGCGCCATATGATCGGCGCATTCGCGTTACCATCGGGAAACCCGCTTTATCGAGGCGTCACCAAACGGTTGGCTTGGTCCGCCGTGAGGTGATCAGTCGCGTCGGCCCCGATATTTTGTTGTTGGAAGCGGCGGATGGCTGCGCGGGTCAGTGGCCCGAAGATCCCGTCTACCGGTCCTTCGTAATAGTCCAATCGATGCAGTGCTTCTTGAACCTGCCGGCGATCAGCCGACGACATCTCGGCTTCCGCCGGCAGTAAGCTCGGTGGCGGCGGGGCTGACGGTGCAGCAGCCGTCAGGGGTGCAGAGAACGCGGGTGTGGTCGGTGGCGGGGGCGCATTAGCTGACGGCGCAGGGGCCGCCGGTGCTGGCGCCGTGGCTGCCGGGGACGCAGATGGCGTGGCCGCGGTCAGTGCTGGTGGCGCTGCGGGCTGCTCTGACGGCGCCGGTGCTACCCTAGCCCGAGCTTCCTGAGAGTGAATCGCGCAAGGTATTGAATTAACGACGTAATGCTTCGCGGAAGCTCTGTGCTACTGGCTACAGCGTGATACCGAGGAGGTCAAATGCCTTGTGCTGGATCGGCGTCGGTCTGGTCAGTACAGTGAGTGGATAATTCGGTGTGATAGCGGTTATGACAGTGTTTCGCACCAAGGTCGCGAGGTCGGCGAGCAGCGAGTGGAAGCTGTGCACTGGCAGTCCGTCGTGGGTCAGGCCCGTGATCTGCTTGGCGACAGCGGCGGGTGAGCGCCGCGCCGTCGCCACCACGCTCGAACGAATTGCTTCGGCGGCTGCTTTGTCGGTGTCGTCGAACAGCATCGGCGCCAGGCGCTGACGCATGTGCCATTCCAGATAATAGGCCAGCATGCAGAGGAAGACATGCGCGCGGACCCGATCGGCCAATCGGTGATACACGGGGCGGACGTGCAGATCGACGGTCTTGATGCAGCGAAAGGCCCGTTCCACCAGGGCGAGAGACTTGTAGCTACGCACTGTTTCTGCGTCGTTGAAGGTCTCCGCTGCCAGGCTGGTGCGGATGACGTAGATACCGTCGGTCGCTGCCTCCGCGGCGATCTCGACGCTCTTGCGTGCGAAGCTGAAGGTGGCATCGGCGATATCGAGCGCGAAATGCTTGGCCACCCTCGGGTCAAGCGCCCGAGGGCAAGCCTTGTGTTTGTTGATCACCTTGCCGACCGCGAGCGCGATCTCTGCTGTGCCACGCAGCGGATTGCGCTTGCGCGTCACGGCGGCCTGGATGCGGGTGAGGTCGCGCTCCGTGGCGGCAAGGAGTTCTTCGCGCTTGCGGGTGCGGTCTGCGGCGAGATCGGGGTTACGGCAGACCACGAGGCGCTCGCCGGGGAATTCGGGCGCGGTGATGCTCGCCATGTCGCGCTGATCGAACAGCGAGAGCTGCAAGGCACCGCTCTCGACCAGCGCCTTGATCGCCGGCGCGCGCAGCGAGGAGATCCAGTCCAGGCCTGCCGCTTTGATGTCTTCGGTAATGCGCGTCTGGGTGATCATGCCGCGGTCGCCGACCAGCACGACATGGTCGAGTTGAAAGCGCTGCTTGAGTTTTTCGACCTGTGTTGCGAGCGTCATCGGATCGGCGGTGTTGCCGTCGAACACCTCGATGGCAACGGGACAACCGTCGGGCGCGCAGAGCAGGCCATAGACAATCTGCAGCGTGGCTTTCTTGCCGTCACGGCTGTAGCCACGCTTGGCGAGCGGGCAGCATCGCCCCTCCATGTAGCTCGACGAGACGTCGTACAAAACCAGCGTGCCGTTGGTGAGATGGCGTTTGGCCAACGTCGCCTCGATCGAGGGTTGACGCTCCAGCAGCCAGTCCAGGGCGGCGTACAGCTCGTCCTCATCGACCTCACCGAGGCCGAGCAGTTCGCCGAGGCTCGATGCGGCGGTGGCCGGCGATAGCGCACGGGCAGCTGCAAGCTTGGATGCTGGGTCGAGGATACGCCCGACCAGAAGGGCGAGGACCAGGTCGCGACAGCGATCGCCCCCAGGGCCAAGGATACGATCGAGGCCGATGTTGCGCGCGATGCCGAGCGCAGCGGCGACGTGGCCGTGCGGCAGACTGCGGATGATGGTGAAGGCATCACGCTCGGCGGGGATGACGGTGCCGCCTTTGAGGACGCCGCGCAGGCCTTCGATGTGAGCTGTGGGCCAGTCGGACAGATTGCACAGTGTGCGCTTACGCACCTTGCCGGCCTCGCGGTAGCTCTCGCGCAGCAGGATCGCGGGGGGCGAGTTCCGATTCGGAACGGCTTCGATGTACATGGCGAAGCATGCGCACATCCGGCCGGAGCGTACAAGTCTCAAATATGATATTACATGGCTACGATTTGGACCGCCTCAGCCGACTTTGCGAGTCTTTCCAACAGCCTCAGCGCAAAAACAGCGGGAAGCTCGGCTTAGGGTGAGGCTATGCGCGTCATCGCGGCGTGACCGCGCCTGGTCATGCCGCGTGGAATGCGACAGTGCGCAGCTCGATGCTTTCGCGCGGGAGCACGTCGGCGGGCGCGGTTGGGTCCTCGAACGCGCCGTGCGGTGACAGGACGGCGCGGCCGTCGCGCGCGCTGTCGTAGCATTTCAAGAGCAACACCTCGTCG
>DATHNU010001154.1:0-3446 GCA_035485695.1 Reyranella sp.
AGGCGATGGCTATGCCAAAGGGCAGGCTGGCCAGGGTCGCCGTGGTGGCGACCAGCAGGCTCAGCCGGACCGCCGTCCATTCCTCTGGCGTCATGTCCCGGAGGCGGACTTCACCAGAACCGTGAAGCCCTGCTTCTCGAAGGCGGTGCGCGCTTTGGCGCTGCGCAGGAAGTCGAGGAACGCCTTGGCGTCGGCGTTCTTGGAATCCTTGACGAGCGCCACGGGATAGATGATCGGCGGATGCGAATCCTCGGGGAAGGCGGCCACGATCCTGACGTTGGGCTCGGCGGCGGCGTCGGTGCTGTAGACGATGCCGAGCGGCGCCTCGCCGCGCGCCACCAGCAGGAGGGCGGCGCGCACGTTCTCGGCCTGCGCCAGGTGGTCCTTGACGTCGTTCCAGGCGCCGAGCTTCTCGAGCGCCGCCTTGCCGTACTTGCCGACCGGCACCGAATCGACATTGGCCATGGAGAGACGGCCGCCGTTCAGTGCCTTGACGAGATCGGCGCCCTTGATGTCGACGCTCGTGATCTTGGAATCCTTGGGCGCGATCAGCACGATCTTGTTGCCCAGAAGGTTGAAGCGGGTGTCGGCCTTGATCAGGTTCTTGCCCGCGAGATAGTCCATCCAGTCGAGGTCGGCGGAAATGAACAGGTCGGCCGGCGCGCCCTGCTCGATCTGCTTGGCCAGCGCCGAGCTCGCGGCGTAGGAGATCTTGGGCATGGGCTTGCCAGTGTCCTTGGACCAGCCAGTCGCGATCTCGTCGAGGGCGTTCTTCAGGCTGGCCGCGGCGAAGACCACCATGTCGTTCTGCGCCTGGGCAATGCCCGGCAGGAACGACAAGGCAAGCGCCAGGCCGAGCCAATTCCGTCTCTTCAACATACCAGCCTCCGTTTCAGGGGGCCGGTATAGTCGACGCTACATAACGGCGCGTCCAGAACTTGTTTGCAGCCAGGGTGAGTCGGCGGAGCGCCACCAGCAGCATGACCAGCAGCGAGGCGACCAGCACCTTGTGGGCGGGCCGCAGCCCGATGTCGAAGTCGACGACAAGATTGGCCATCAGCACGCGGACGGGATCGATGCCGTTCACCAGGCCGTACCAGGTGGTTTCAAACAGGACAGCAGACAGGGTGGCGGCCACGGCCAGCAGGGCAAGGCCCGAGAAGCGCGTGCGCAGTTTTGTGGGCAGCACCCGCCACAGCATCAGCCAGGCGAACAGGCCGGCCGTGAAGGCCGGCTCGCCGATCTTGACCTTGGACTGGATGAAGAAGTGGATGATGGCGATGAAGGCGGCCGGATAGATCAGCCAGTGCAGGCGTTTCCAGTTGCGCCTGAGCCGCTTCTGCCAGCCGTCGGTCGAGGTGACGGCCAGCGCCACCAGCGCCAGCAGCGCCACGAAGCCGATGGTGAGGTAGAAGCGCTTGGCGATCTCCGTGGCGACCACGACCAGGTTCCATTTCTGGTCGAGCACGTAGATCAGGAAGTGGGCGCCGGCATAGCATGCCGCCGCCACGCCGATGCGGCGGCGGATGTGGATCAGCGGCATCCAGTCGAACAGGGCGCGCGCCGGCGTCATGGCCAGCGACAGCATCAGGAAGATGACGGCCCAGTCGCCGGTGGCATGGGTCGCCGCCGTGACGGGCCGCGGCTCCAGTCCACCCGTGTACCAGCGCCAGGCGAGCTCCAGCGCCGGCAGGCAAAGCCCGATCAGCGTGGCGAGGCGCAGCCAGAAGATCTTTTGTCTTGCGGTCACGGCGCCAACTTACGCGAGGGGTCGATCAACGACAGGTCAAACTTGTGTCATCCAGGCGCGGCGTCCCGCCTCATTCATCCTCCTCTCCCCCGCTAGGGGGAGAGCTGGGTGAGGGGGTTACGCACGATCTTCGATGCCCCCTCACCTAACCTCTCCCCCTAGCGGGGGAGAGGAATAAGACTGATGAGGTCATGTAGCGGCGCCTCACCTTTGATTCCCGAACAGCAGCCGATACGTGCCAATCGTCGGCGCCATCGAAACGCCGAAATTCTTCAGGTTCGCCAAGGTGAATGTCGCCCGTGCTGCCGCCCCGACGGCGCCGGCCTCGCCGCCTTCGAGCAGCACGACCCATTCCGCTTCGTCGGCCTTGGGACGATCCATGCTCTTGTCCTGCAGCGGCGCATTGGCGACCTCGGGGTCGTTCTCGGCCGCTGCAGCGCCTACCAGGCCGGGCCGCGCGATGGCCTTGGGCAGGGCGGTCTCATGCAGCCAGGCCACCAGCGCCCGGCGCTCGCGCGGATCGGGTGCGAATTTCACGGCAGCGACGGCACCACCTACGCCGTGCGTCAGGTCGACCTGGACGCGCAGGGTCATGCGGTTGAACTGGGTGAAACGGGCCATCACCGCCTGCGTCCACGGCGTCTGGTTGGCGAGCAGCGCCAGGTAACCCGGCGTGGCGAGATCGCTGACGCTGTCGCATTCGTAGGTCGCGAGATATTTCGGCGTGCCGTGCACCGCGACATAGCGGCGGGCGCGATGGAAGCCCGGCAGGTTGACTCTCTCGTCGATGTGCTCGCGATTGTACCATTCGTTGAAATCGCGTTCGTCGCGCGCCTTCACTTCGGTGAAGACGATCAGCATTCCCTTGCCGTGAAGAGGCATGTCCCTTCCTTCTCCCTGGTCGGTCCCATCATACGACAACTGAACCTGAGCTTTGACAGCACTGGCTGGCATTGCGGTGGCAGGCCCCCTACCGGTGGTAGCTCCACGCGATTTGCGGCCCCTCCTGCCGGTGCGAAAGAATTATCTTGCGGGTTCGTCGGGTGATGCCGCTTGACAGACCTGAGCAATGTTGTGGCGTATTCCCGCCAAGGAGAGGAAACACCATGAAGATTGCCAAGATCGAGGACCTGCATTGCAACGCCGGTTGGCGCGACTTCTCGTTTCTGAAAATCACCACCGACGATGGGCTGGTCGGCTGGTCGGAATACAATGAAGGCTACGGCAGCGCCGGCCTCACCGCCGTGATCCGCCGCATGGCGCAGGACCTGATCGGTCACGACCCGCGGCCGATCGAACGCATCATGACCCGGCAATACGCCATCACCCGCCAGTCGCCGGGCGGCATGAATGCGCAGGCGATGGCCGCCATCGAGAATGCGCTTCTGGACGTCAAGGCCAAGGCGCTGGGCGTTCCGGTCTACGAGCTGTTCGGCGGGCCGGTGCGCGATCGCCTGCCGCTCTACTGGTCGCATTGCGGCTCCTACCGTTTCAGCAACGCCCAGGTGATGGGCGTCGAGCCGGTGCGCTCGCTCGACGATCTGGTGAAGCTCGGCAAGCATGTGAAGGAGCGCGGCTTCAAGGCGCTCAAGACCAACATCTTCCGTTTCGATTTCAATCCGCCCAACATGCACCAGCCGGGCTTCGGCCGGACTCCCGGCGGCCCCGAACTCAACGCCGATGATGCGACACTTGC
>DATHNU010001155.1:0-2970 GCA_035485695.1 Reyranella sp.
CTGGAATGTGCGCTCGACACCTGGGCCAAACGTGCCGAAGTCACGCTGCCCGACAAGCCGCTGCCGCTGCCAACCGAATCGATCGACGACGAGGCGATCACGGCCGCCGCCAAGATCCTGGGCGCCGCCGAGCGGCCGATCATCGTGGTGGGCGGCGGCGCCCTCGACGCCGGCGCCGAGGTGATCAAGCTCGCCGAGATGCTCGAGGCGCCGGTCAGCTCCTACCGCCGCGGCCGCGGCGTCGTGCCGAGCTCGCATCGGCTGGCGGTCGACATGCCGGTCGGCCATCGCCTGTGGAAGGATGCCGACGCCGTTTTGGCCATCGGCACGCGCTTCTTCATCCAGAACGGAAGCTGGGGCATCGACCGGAACCTCAAGGTCGTGCGGCTCGACATCGATCCCGACGAGCACGACCGCTACGCCAGGCCCGACGTGGCCCTGGTGGGCGACGCCGGCCCGCAGTTGCGCGCGCTCATCGCGGCGCTGCCCAGGCACAATCGTCCGCGTCACTCGCGCGCCCAGGAGCTGGAGGGCCATCGCGCCTGGCTCGCCGAGCGGTTGTCGCGGCTCGAACCTCAGGTGAGCTTCCTGAGGGCGATTCGCGCCGCCTTGCCCGAGGACGGCATCTTCGTCGACGAGGTCTCGCAGATCGGCTTCGCCTCAAGAGTGGCGCTGCCCATCGAAAAGCCGCGCACCTTCCTCTCGCCCGGCTACCAGGACAATCTCGGCTGGGGCTTCGGCACGGCGCTGGGCGCCAAGGCCGCGATGCCCAACCGGAAAGTCCTGGCGATCGCCGGCGACGGCGGCTTCATGTACCAGGTCGGCGAACTCGCCACCGCGGCGCGCCACAACCTCGCCGTCGTGGTCGTGGTGTTCGACAATGGCGGCTTCGGCAATGTGAAGCGCATCCAGCAGGAGCGCTACGGCAACCGCCTGATCGCCTCCGACCTGCAGAATCCCGACTTCGGCAAGCTGGCCGACAGTTTCGGCATCGCCTCATTCAAGGCGTCGGATGCCAAACAGCTCGAAGACGCCCTGCACAAGGCGTTTGCGCTGAACGCTCCTGCCCTGGTCTGGGTCCCGCACGGCGACGTGCCGAGCCCGTGGGACATGATCATGATGCCGAGGGTAAGGGGGTGAGTGCTGCCCATCCTTCGAGACGCGCGCTGCGCGCGCTCCTCAGGATGAGGTCAGTGCGTAAACAACCACCTCACCCTGAGGAGGCCGCGTAGCGGCCGTCTCGAAGGGTGGGATCAGTCGCGGTTTAGGCCGTCCAGAACTTCCCGAAACCCCGTCTTGCACACAAAGCCCAGCTTCCGCTTCGCCCTGCCCGCGTCGTAAATGCGGTCGATGGAGTCGAACATCGTCCAGCCACGCTTCGCATACTTCTCGCGGTAGTCCGGAAAGTAGCGCGCCACCACCGACGGTGCGTCAACGATCAGCTCGCGGCGATCCGACGGCGAGAACGGCGTCATGGCCGAGACGATGAAGGTGTCGAAGCCGATTTCCTTCGCCCTGGCCAGCGCCACGACATGCGCTTCGGCGGCGTCCTCGACCGAGAGCCTTCGGAACAGGAACTCATTGGCCTTGGTGTTCTCGCCCGACTGCACGATGGCATGCGCCATGTCGTCTTCCTCGGGGAAGAAGCGCGCCGTGCGCAGGATCAGGATCGGCAGTTGGTGCAGGTGGTTGAACAGCCGGCACAGCTCCTCGGCCGCGCGCTTGGTGACGCCGTAGATGTTGCGCGGCTCGAGCGGCGTCATGGTTTCGTCGATCCAGATCGCCTCGTTCGCCCCGCCCGCCCTGCCGTCGCGGATCTTCTGCGAGATCATGAGCGAGGTGGTCGAGGTAAAGACGAAGCGGTCGACCGTCGAGCCCGGCGCCACCGCCTCCTCGAGGAGGTTGAGCGTGCCCTGCACGTTCACCGCCACGAACTCCGAATTGTCGTGGGTCTCGATATGCGGCTTGTGGCGCGCCGCGGCGTGCACGATGGCCTCGATGCCCTCTTCGCGGATGATCCGATGAACGAGCGCGCGATCGACCACCGAGCCCACGATCTCCGTCGTCGGTCCTGCGTCGGGGTCGAGGCCCACCACCCTGTGGCCGTCGCGCACGAGCCTGGGCACCAGGGTCTGGCCGAGCCAGCCTGACGACCCGGTCACGAGAATGTTCATGTCGTCGTTGCTTCGCTTGCAATGGCGGCCAGCGCTTCGATCACGACATCGATCGACCCGTCATAGACCAGGCCGTGGCGCCGCGAGATCCATACCGGATCGTTGTAGCCGAGCCACGTCACGCCCGCTTCGTCCTGCCACACCAGCGCCTTCAGCGGCAGATCGATGGCGATGGTCGGCGCCATTTTCATGAGCGGCGTGCCGGCGCGCGCATTGCCGAAGATCAGGACGATCGTCGGACGCAGCTCGAGTCCGGCTTTTGCGGCGGCCGCGCCATGATCGATGCGCGCGAATACCGTCATGCCGTAACGGGCGATGGCGACCTCGAACCGGTCCAGCGTCTCCTGCGGCCCGTGCCGGCTGCGCGACACCTTCAAGCCCTCCACGGTCATAGCCCGGCCTCGCCAAGCGCCGCCTGCTGGCGTCGGGCCAACGCTTCGACGTCGAAACCCTCGATCAGGCTCTCGAACAGCCGGTGCCAGTTGATCGAGGCCCTGAGATGGATGAACACGGCGCCCAAACCGATGGCGGCGCGATCCATGAACACGAACTCGCGCGGTGGCCGCACGCCGCCCATGCGGCGGAGCTCGCCGAAGACGTTCTGCGCCATATCGCGGCCGTGGCCTTCGACCATGCCCTCGGTGAGACGGCGCGGCCGGTCGTCCATCAGCGGGCCGTAGAGGAACGCCGCCCAGCGGTTCAGCACGACGATCATCTCGTGCGTCAGCCCGGTAAAACCCCAATCCTCGTAGGCCGCCACGGCACGGGCCAGGTCGTCGGTCATGAGCGCGCGGTA
>DATHNU010001156.1:0-2905 GCA_035485695.1 Reyranella sp.
CAGTTTGCGCGCAAGGCCGCAGACCGTATCCTGTTCATGGAGGAAGGCCGTATCATCGAGCAAGGCCGGCCGGAGGAATTGATGGGCAACCCGCGCAATGAACGCACCCGAAGCTTTTTACGCATGGTGACGGGCGACGCCTGACATGCATTTGCTGGCATCGCTTGTCGCGTACGGCTGGCATCCCGCCGCCTGGCGCGTTTCCGGCCAGGCGGGCTTTGCGGGCGCCGCACCATTCAAGGCGTCGGCGCAAACCGCCGAGCGCGGCGGCCTCGACGCTGTGCTGCTCGGCCTGCCGACCGCGCCGCTGGCGGTGCGCGCCGCGGGCCGGGTCGATGGCCTTTATCTCGATCCGTTGCCGCTGCTCGGTTTGCTGATCGGTGCGACGCAGCACATCGGCCTCTGCGGCTACTGGCCGGCTGATGTGGCCGAGCCGTTTCACGTCGCCCGCGTGTTCGCCACGCTCGACCACCTGGCCGGCGGCCGTACCGGCTGGATCGCCGGCCTCGACGGTCGCGGCGAGCTCGCTGGGAGAGTCCAGCGGCCCGATCTGCCGACGGACGGCAAGGAGGCGGCCCTCCGGCTCGCCGAGCTGATCGATGTCGCGCGCCAGCTCTGGGACAGCTGGGAGGATGGCGGATTCGTCGTCGACCAGTCGACCGGCACCTTCGCCGATCCCGAGCGCGTGCATCCGATCGATCATGCCGGCCGTTTCTTCACCGTGCGCGGCCCGCTGAATGTGCCCCGGCCGGTGCAGGGCCAACCGGTGATCCTGCATCGCGACGTGCCGGCCGGCGATGCGCGGCAGGGCGCTGCCGCCAGCGCCGAGATCGTGCTGGCCCAACCGGCCACGATTGCCGAAGCGAAGCAGGCGCGCATCGACTGGCGTGCGCTCGCCGCGCGCCATGGTCGCGACGCCGATGGCCTGCGCTATGTCGTGCGCACGATGGCGATCCTGGCTGAGACCGAGGCCGCCGCGGCCCGGCGCGCGGTGGAGCTCGACGCGTTGATGGTGCCAACCGCTGAGGCGATGCGCTTTGTCGGCACACCCGGGCGGTTCGCCGCGCACCTGGCCGAATGGCAGGCGGCTGGCGCCTGCGACGGCTTCGATGTCCTGCCCGCCGTGCTGCCGATCGATCTCGATCTGCTGGTCGACGCCGTGGTGCCATTGCTGCGTCAGCGCGGGCTGGTGCGTGCGGGTTACGCGTCGACGACGCTGCGAGGCCATCTCGGCCTGCAGCGTGCCACAAGCCGTTTTGCCGCTTAGTACAGGTTATCCGAAATCATGGATTCGCTTTTGGCCCATGCTTCGAGACGCGCGCTGCGCACGCTCCTCAGCATGAGGTGTTTTTGTTTTACCAAGATAGACCTCATCCTGAGGAGGCCGCGAAGCGGCCGTCTCGAAGGATGGGCCACAACGACGATTTGTGAGCCCGGATACTAGGGAGCGCGCGCGTGGCAGAGCGACGGATGCATCTCGGCGTCTTCACCTATCCTGGCGGGCACCATATCGCGGGATGGCGGCATGGCTCCGTCGAGCCGCGACAGATCCTGGGCTACGACTACTACCTCCGTACGGCGCAGGCGGCCGAGCGCGGCAAGTTCGATCTGGTGTTCGTGGGCGACATGCTGGCGGCGCGCGAAAATGATGGCCGCGTCATCGCGCAAGGCGCGCTGAACAATATCGATTCGATCTCGATCCTCTCGGCCGTCGCGGGCGCCACCGAACGGGTCGGCCTGGTGGCGACGCTCTCGACCACCTACAATGAGCCCTTCGCCATCGCCCAGCGCTTCGCCTCGCTCGACCATCTGAGCGGTGGCCGCGCCGGCTGGAACATCATCACCACCGCCAACGACGACGCAGCGCTCAACTTCAGCCGCAAGTCGCACATGGAAAAGGCCATGCGCTACCAGCGCGCGCGGGAGTTCGTCGATATCTGCAAGGGACTGTGGGAGGGCTGGGATGACGCCGCCGTCATAGCCGACCGGGCGAGCGGGATGTTCGTCGATACCAGCAAGGTGCGCACACTCGATCACAAGGGACAGTTCTTTGCGGTGAAGGGTGCGCTCGACCTGCCGCGCTCGCCGCAGGTCTGGCCGGTCATGGTGCAGGCGGGCGGCTCGCCGGCCGGGCTGGAATTCGCCGCCACCGTGGCCGAGCTGATCTTCGCCGCGCAAAGCAATCGCCAGGAGGCGGTCAAGTTCCGCGCCGCCGTCAAGCAGAGGATGCCGGGCCATGGCCGCGATCCGGCGATCCTGAAAGTGTTGCCGGGCCTGCTGCCGATCCTGGGCTCGACCGAGCAGGAGGCGCTCGAGAAGGAGACGATGCTGAACGAGCTGCTCCATCCCGCGGTCGGCATCTGGATGCTGAGCGAGCAGATGCAGTTTCGCCTTTACGACTATCCGCAGGACGGCCCCTTGCCGACCGCCGACATCCGCGCCGCCGGCAGCGCCTTCACGCCGCGCGTCATGCATCTGATGGAGCGCGCCGACCGCGAGGGCCTGTCGGTGCGCGACTGCGGCGTCCTGGTCGCCGCCAGCCGCTCGCACGGCTCCTTCGTCGGCACGCCCGAGCAGCTCGTCGACCATATGAAGCTGTGGCTGGATGAAGAGGCCTGCGACGGCTTCAACGTCATGCCGGCCTACTTTCCCGACGAAATGGATCTGTTCGTCGACCAGGTCGTGCCGATCCTGCAGCGCCGCGGGCTATTCCGCCGCGATTACGAGGGCACGACCCTACGCCATCACCTCGGCCTGCCTATTCCTTGCGGCTCGGGCAGGTGAAGGGCGGCAGCGGGCCGGACATGACCTTGTAGGGTCCCGGCAGCACGCAGTGGCCGTAGGGCGCGAAGATCTTGTCGAAGCTGCCGTCGGCCTTCATCTCGTTCATCACCTTGGCGACCGC
>DATHNU010001157.1:0-3790 GCA_035485695.1 Reyranella sp.
TCGTGCTCGAAGGGCCGGCCGACAAATTGCGCGACAATTCCGACATCAAGGAGTTCTATCTCGGCCTCAACGAGGGCGGGGCGCGCAAATCCTACCGTGACACCAAGCATTACAAGCGGCGCAAGCGCTGGCTGTCTTAGCTGTTTGCAGCGGATTACAATTTGCCTCACCCTGAGGAGGGCGCGTAGCGCCCGTCTCGAAGGGTCGGCAACGCGCACCGTGCCCGGGGCCCATGCTTCGAGACGCGGCCCTGCGGGCCGCTCCTCAGCATGAGGTTGTCGGTGTCGTGCCTTTGATTCCCGCGATTTTGCGCCTGCTCGCCCTTCTCCCGCTCGCCATCGTCCTGCCCGCGGCGGCGCAGACGAAGCTCGCGCAGCAATGCGCTTCGTTCGGCGAGGCCCAGTATCGCAAGCTCAGCCCCTCTGTCGACCGCGTGACGGCGCTCGACTTTCCGCCGCCGGCCCTCGAACGGGTCGATGCCAAGGTTGGATCGCAGGCCATCGCGGCGGCGCTGACGTTGCGCGGCCGGCTGACCTATCGCAGCGGGTCACCCTTCGAGACGCAGTTCGTGTGCCTGCTCGACGCGGGGCAACGACCGCTTTTCTTCTATGCCTTGCCGACGCTGGCGACGCGCAGCGCGCCCACACCCGTGACCCGGGGCGGTGCGCCGGCCCCCGTGCCGCCGCTCCCGTCGCCGGCGAGCGAGACGCCCACCATGGCGCTCGGCCCGCAAGCGGCGTTGCCGGCGCCCGAGCCGGCGCGCCCGGCGCTGCCGGCGAGCGCCGTCAGGCTGCGCGGCCTGGCGCGCGACCTCGGCGGCCGTCTGCAGTTCCTGCCCTGCGATGGCGCGCCGCTTCCGCTGGAGGACCGCACGCCGGACCAGGAGCTGACGCAGGCGCTGCGCGGGCTGACCGCCGGCCAGAACGGCCGTCCGATGTTCGTCGAAATCTACGGCGGGCGCGAGACCGGGCCGGGCTCCGGCATCAGCGCGCTGGAGTTGCGCCGGGCGGCGGTCGAGACGGCGGGGTGTCGGGAACGGTTCGACCAGCGCGAATGGCTGGCCAATGGCGGCGGCGGCGGCGAGCCGGCGTGGCGCCTTGAAGTGACGTCGCGGGACATGCTGTGGGGCCTCACCGGCGGCCAGCCTGGACAGCGTATTGCCCATGGCGGGCCGCAGAAGCTGGACGGCGCAGTGGCCTACGCGGCGGCGGACAATCCGGACTTCACGATCATGATCGACGAGCGGCGCTGCGTCGATCCCCAGTCGGGCTCGCTGTTTGCCTACACCGTCGCGGTGAGAAGCGAGGGCAAGGCATTCGTCGGCTGTGCGGTGCACAATCCGGCCATGCCGGCGCCGTGATCGCGTGACAGGAGGGCTTATGGACGACATCGAACTGCTGCGGGACCTGATCGGTTCGGCCCAGCGTATCGTCGCCTTCACCGGCGCGGGCATCTCGACGGAGTCGGGAATACCGGACTTCCGCTCGCCGGGCGGCATCTGGACCCGCTACAAGCCGATCTACTTCGACGACTTCATGGCATCGGACGAAATGCGTCGGGAATCCTGGCGGCGCAAGTTCGCCGACGAGACCATGCTCACGGCCGAACCCAATGCCGGTCACCGCGCGCTGGCCAAGCTGGTCGAACAGGGCCGCATGAGCGCCATCATCACCCAGAACGTCGACGGCCTGCACCAGCGCTCGGGCGTGCCCGATTCCAAGGTGATCGAGCTGCACGGCAACGCGACCTATGCGAGCTGCCTGGACTGCGGCCATCGCCACGAACTGGATCCGATCCGCAAGGCATTCCTGGGCGGCGGCAAGCTGCCGCTTTGCGCGAAGTGCGACGGCATCGTGAAGACCGCCACCATCTCGTTCGGCCAGGCCATGCCCGAGATCCCGATGGCGCGCGCCCAGGACGAAACCATGTCCTGCGACCTCTTCATCGTGCTGGGTAGCTCGTTGGTGGTCTATCCGGCGGCGGGCTTTCCGCAGATCGCCAAGCGCAAGGGCGCCAAGCTGGTCATCCTCAATCGCGATCCGACCGATCAGGACGACGATGCCGACGTCGTGATCCATGCCGAGATCGGGCCGACCATGAGCCGGGCCATAGGCGTTAACTGACCGGCCTTCGTTGCGAGCGCGGGTGGGACGCGGTTTAATCGCGGCGGGCCAGGGAGGCGACGATGAGGATCAATCGCAGGCACGCGCTGCTGGGCGGGCTCGCCTCGTCATTGAGCGCGTCGCTCGGCGGCCTGCCGGCGGCGGCGCAGCAGGACATCACGTTCTTCCGCATCGGCACCGGTGGCACGGCCGGGACCTATTTTCCGATCGGTGGCCTGATCGCCAACGCCATCTCGAACCCGCCGGGTTCGCGTGCCTGCGCCGACGGCGGCTCGTGCGGCGTGCCCGGGCTGGTCGCCACGGCCGTCGCGTCCAACGGCTCGGTCGCCAACGTGGCCGGCATCGCCACGGGCAGCATGCAATCGGGCTTCGTCCAGTCGGATGTGGCTTTTTGGGCTTTGAACGGCACCGGCATCTACGAAGGCCGACCCAAGGTCGACGTGCTGCGCGCCATCGCCAACCTCTATCCCGAGAGCTTTCACCTGGTGGTGCACAAGGGTGCCGGCATCAAGTCGATCAGGGATCTCAAGGGCAAGCGCATGTCGCTGGACGAGCCCGGCTCGGGCACGCTGGTCGATGCCCGCCTGATCCTCGCGGCCTACGGCATGACGGAAAAGGATATCATGGCCGAGTACCTGAAGCCGCAGCAGTCGGCCGACAAGTTCAAGGACGGCGCGCTCGATGCGTTTTTCAGCGTCGCCGGCTGGCCCGAGGGGGCGATCGCCGAACTCGCGGCGACGACCGGCATCGACCTCGTGCCGATCGATGGGCCGGAAATCGAGAAGCTGATCAACCAGTACAGCTTCTTCAGCCGCGAGGAAATCCCCGACGGCGCCTACAAGAACGTCGCCGGCGTGAAGACCGTCAGCGTCAACGCGATCTGGGCGACCACGAGCAAGCAGCCCGACCCGCTGATCTACAGCATCACCGCGGCGCTCTGGAACGCCAACACACGCAAGCTGCTCGATTCCGGCCACGCCAAGGGCCGCGCGATCAGGCTGGAGACGGCCCTGCAGGGCCTCGGCATCCCGCTGCATGCGGGTGCGGAGAAGTATTACCGGGAGAGGGACCTCCTCAAGTAAGGTCCGGGCGGTATCGGAGACAGGCACATGCGGTTGAAGGGCAAGGTCTGCGTCGTCACGGCGGCGGGGCAGGGGATCGGCGCGGCCACGGCGCGCGCTTTTGCGCGGGAAGGCGCCACGGTCTGGGCGACCGACGTCGATGCGGTGAAGCTCGAAGCGCTGGACGGCGTGGCCGGGCTCCAGGCGCGCAAGCTCGACGTGCTGGACAAGGCGGCGATCGCGGCCTTCGCCCGCGAGGCCGGCGCGGTCGACGCGCTGTTCAATTGCGCGGGCTTCGTCCATCACGGCACGGTGCTCGACGCCACCGATGAGCAATGGCGCTTCGCCTTCGATCTCAACGTGCGCAGCATGTTCTGGACGATCCAGGCCTTCCTGCCCGGCATGCTGGAGAAGGGCAAAGGCTCGATCATCAACATGTCGTCGGCGGCTTCCTCGGTGAAGGGCGCGGCGCTGCGCTTCATCTATGGCACCACCAAAGCCGCCGTGATCGGCCTCACCAAATCGGTGGCGGTCGACTATGTGAGCAAGGGCATCCGCTGCAATGCGATCTGTCCGGGCACGGTGCAGACGCCCTCGCTCGACGAG
>DATHNU010001158.1:0-11114 GCA_035485695.1 Reyranella sp.
CGCCGCCGGGTGGCTTCAAGCCGATCGCCGACATCGACATGCTGAACTGGTTTTTCGCACGAGAGCGGCACACCTACGACGTCAGAGTCCAGCTTGGCAAAATCACCACTCCGACTCTCGTCCTTACCGGACGCCACGACAAGATCGCGCCGCCTTTCGCTTCCGAGGAGATCCTGAAAGAGATCCCACACGCCAAGCAAGAGATCTTCGAAAAGAGCGGCCATCGGCTCATGAGGGAGGAGAACGCCAAGTTCCTTCGAACCGTTCGAGACTTCATCGGGCGTCTTTAAGGAACCCTCCTCCGTAAAGCCCTGAAATGGCGGTCTTAGTTTGACGAGTGCCCACCGCAAACGCGCGGCATTGGGGAAAATTCCCTGATATTTTCCCTGATAACAGGGCATTTTATGAGGAGACCGTTCCGCATGTGACTGGGCCGCTACCACCGCTCCCTGAAAGAGCAGAAGCCGCCCACCGATCAGCGGGGTGCCCAAAAGCAAAAAATTCGGTTGAACCGCCGGCGATCCTCGAAAAGCCGCATGCCGGCGCTGAGCGAACGGTTCAGGCAGAAATAGATCGCCAGAAGCGTCGCATAGACCTCGACGGGCGCGGTCAGCAGGCGGTTGTTGATCTGTCGCCCGATCTCCGTCACCTCGGCAAGACCGATCAGGAAAGCAAGCGAGGTCCCCTTCAGCAGGGTGATGTAGCGGCCGGTCATTGCCGGGATCGTATTGTACACCGCGACGGGCAGCATGACGTAGAGCGCCAGCTGCAGCGACGACATGCCCATCGCCCGCGCGGCTTCGATCTGCCCGACGGGAACCGACAGAAGGCCGCTGCGCACCACCTCGGCGATGTAGGCCGCGTTGAACAGCACGATCGCCACCAGCACGCTGGAGAACTTGGTCGGCTCGAAGCCGAAATACGGCGGCGCGAAATACGCCCAGAAGATCAGGACAAGCAGCGGGATGTTGCGCAACAGCTCGACATAGCCGCCGGCCGCCCAGCGTACCGGCCGGGGACCGGCAAATCGCAGATAGCCGACGACGAAGCCCAGCAGGGTCGCAAGCACCATGCCGATCAGCGAAAGCTCGACGGTGAGCGCCACGCCGCCCAACGCCTTGGGCCAGTCGCCGATCAGAAGGCGCCGGAGATTGTTCTCCGTGAAAACGAGAGTCCAGTTCATACCGCGGTCCGCCGATGCCGCGACAGCCGGCGCTGCAGCAGATGCCCGACTGCCGCGATCGTCGTGCAAACGACGAGGTAGAACAGCGTCACGGCGGTGAGCGCCTCGACGCCCCGGAAGCTCGCATAGTCGATGTAGCGGGCCTGGTAGGTGATGTCGGCCACACCGATCGCGAGCGCAAGAGACGTGTTCTTGATCAGGCTGACGGACTCGTTCACGAGCGAGGGTGCGATGATGCGCAGGAGCTGCGGCAACAGGACGTAGCGGACCGACTGGAAAAAGCCGAAGCCGATGGCTTCTGCGGCCTCGTACTGTCCCCGGGGGATGGCGTTGAGGCCGCCGCGCACGATCTCGGCGACGAAGCCGCTATGGTAGAGGCCGAGCGCGAAGACGACGGCGACAAACTGGAAGCCATAGTCGCGCAGCACCAGGATGAGACCCGCCGGCAGGATCACCGTCGCGGAGAAATACCAGAACAGGATCTGCACCAGCGGCGGCGTGTTGCGCAGGAACTCGACATAGAACCAGCACAAGGGCTTGAGCGGCCCGATCTGCGACCAGCGCAGCACGCCGAAGAGAAAGCCCAGCACCAGCGCCAGCACGAGCGAAAGCGCCGCCAGCTCGAGCGTGACAAGAGCGCCTTCGAACAGAAGACGCCCGCCCTCTCCCCACAGAATGCTCCAGTCGAACTGGTACATCCCGCGCTATTCCCAGATCTCCATCTTGAAGCCGATCTCCGACTTCTTGAGGTTGAGCTTGGTGTCCGGCCCGATCCACTTGTCGTAGATCTTGTCCCAGGTGCCGTCCTTCCACATGTCCTGAAGGGTGAAGTTCAGCGTATCTCGCCACTTCGACTCGTTCTCGCGGACGCCGATCGCATAGTCGCCGCCGCCCAGCGACTCGCCCACGATCACATAGTCGTCGGGGGTCGGCGAATTGGCGCGAAGCCCGGCCAGGATGATGATGTCGGCCACCACGGCGTCGATCAGGCCGCGCTGCATGGCCAGGAAGGCTTCGGGATAGCCTTCGAAGGTCTGGCCGACCGCCTTGGGCTGCGCGGCGGCCAGGTTCTTGAGCGCGAGCGCGCCCACCGTGGTGCCGGCGCGCTTTCCCGCCATGTCGGCCGCGGACTGGATGCCGCTGCCCTTCTTCACCATCAGCTTCTGGCCGGTCCAGAAGTAGCCGATGGTGAAATCGATCACCTTGTCGCGGTCGCGGTAATGCGTGAGCGTCGCCACGATCATGTCGATGCGGCCCTGCTGCAGCAGCGGGATGCGCGTGGCCGCCGTCACCGGTACCAGCTCGAGCTTCACGCCCAGGCGCTTGGCGATCTCGGCGGCGATATCGATGTCGAAGCCGACGGTCTCGCCCTTCTCGTCGACGACGCCGAAGCCCGGCACGTCCTGCCGCACCCCGACGCGCACGACGCCGCGCTTCTTGACCTCGTCGAGCGTGTTGCCGGTCGGCGCCTGCGCAAGTGCTGGTCCGGCAGCCAAAGTCAGCCCCGCCGCCGCGATGAACTGGCGTCTCTTCATCCCGCCCTTCCTTCCACCGATATCTGTTGCCCCAACACCGTGTGCACGAAGCGGCGCGCCTCCTCGCTGCGCGGCGCGCGAAAGAAATCGCCGGGCGCCGCCGCCTCGACGATCGCACCCGCATGCATGAACGCGACGCGGTCGGCGACCTCGCGGGCGAAATTCATCTCGTGGCTGACGACCACCATGGTCATGCCTTGATCGGCAAGGCCGCGCATGACGTCGAGCACTTCCGCCACCATTTCGGGATCGAGTGCGGAGGTCGGCTCGTCGAACAGCATCAGCGCGGGCTGCATCGCGAGCGCGCGCGCGATCGCCACGCGCTGCTGCTGCCCGCCCGAGAGGAAATCGGGAAAGGCATCTTCCTTGTCGCTCAGCCCCACGCGATCCAGCAGCTTGCGCGCGGTATCGCGCGCTTCCGCCGCGCTCCGGCCCAGGATCTTCCGCGGACCGAGCGAGATGTTCTGCAGTGCCGTGAGATGCGGGAACAGATTGAAGGACTGGAACACCATGCCGATGTGGCGCCGAAGCTCGCGCAGGCCCGCCCGGGTCTTGACCACTTCGGCGCCCTGGAAGCGGATGCTGCCGCTGTCGACCGCCTCCAGGCCGTTGATGCAGCGCAGCAACGTGCTCTTGCCCGAACCGCTGGCGCCACAGACCGACACGACCTCGCCTGCCGCGACGCCGAGGCTCACATCCTTCAGCACCTGCAACGGGCCGAAGCTCTTGTTGACGCCGGCGATCTCGAGGAGCGTGCTCATCGCGGCAGGCCTCGTAGCAAAGCCCGTGCCCCGTCGAGGATCGCCGGCAACGGCCCGACGAGATTGAGCCGGATGTGGCCTTCGCCGCCGACGCCGAACGCCGCACCGGAGGTCACGGCCACGCCGGCCTTGTCGAGCAGATGCGCCGTCAGCGCATCGCTCGTCTGCCCAAAGCGCGTGATTCCGGGAAACAGATAGAAGGTGCCTTGTGGCGCAGCCGCATCGAAGCGCGGCTCCTGACGCAAGACAGAGAGACAGGCATCGCGTTTGGCCTGATAGGTCTGGCGCAGCAACGGCGCCCATTCGGTTTCCTCGTTCAAGGCGGCGCAGGCGACCTTCTGGGACGCGAGGCTTACCGACGAAATGAGTTGCTGTGTGCAGGTGGCGATCAGCCGGCAGATCGGCTCCGGCCCGACCAGCATGCCGATGCGATAGCTCGGCAGGGCGAACGCCTTGGAGAAACTGTAGAGCAGGACGGTGCGGTCGCGGATCGCGTCGAACAGGCCGGGACTGAGGTGCTTGCCGCCATCGAACACGAAGAGATCGAAGCTCTCGTCGCAGATCAGCCACAGGTCGCGCTTCTTCACCAGATCGGCCAGCGCCGAGAGCTCAGCTTCGGTGAACACGCGGCCGGTCGGATTGTGAGGTGTGTTGATCAGGATGGCGCGCGTCCGCGGCGTCAACGCGGCGGCGATCGCCGCGATGTCGAGACGGTGGTCCGGTCCGCCGAGCGGTACCGGCACGGCCTTGCCGCCGGCCAGCCCGACCGATGGCGAGTAGGTCACCCAGCAGGGATCGAGCACGACCACCTCGTCGCCGCGCTCGAGCAGCGCCAGGGCGGCAAAATACACGCCCTGCTTGGCGCCGATCGTCGCCACCATCTCTCGCTCGGTGCGAACGACGCCATGGCGGCGGGCCAGACGCGCCGCGAAGGCCTTGCGCAGGAACGGCTCGCCCCAGGGATCGCCGAGCGCGTTCTCGGCCGCGGCGATGACAGGCAGCGTGAGGGCTACCGGCGGACCGGGGTCCGGGGCACCGCCTGAAAGATTGAACACCGTTTTCCCGGCCGCCTTGAGCGCCCGCACCCGCTCGCCGACGGCGAGCGTCCCCGAGGGCGGCAAGCTGGCGAGCGCCGACACCGTTCAGCGCTCCTGCTGCTTGTCGAGCGCTTCGGCGTACACGTCGACGACACGCGCCAGGTTCGCCGTGATGTGCTCGATCGTCATCTTGCGCGCGAGCTTGAAGTTGCGGGCGCGGATCGCCTGCGTGATCTCGCGGTGGTACCTGTACTCGGCGCGGCCAGAGAATTCGTTGGACAGCAGCAGAAACCGCACCGGCAGCGACATCGCATTGACCTGATGCAGGATCGTGCGCAGCACCGAGCTCTCGGTGCTGTCGACCATGAGCTGGTGGAATTCGATGTTGTTCGAAAAGTAGCCTTCGAGATCGCGCCTGGTCGCGAAGTCGCGCATGACGGTATTGGCGCGATCGAGTGCGTCGCACAGCCCGTCGACATCCTTTGTCGAGAGGGCGTCGATCACCTCCGCTTCGAGCTGGGCCCGAAGGCGATAGAGGTGGCGCAGGTCGTCAGCCGTATAGTGCTTGACCTTGAAGCCGCGGCGCGGCGCATGGACCACCAGCCCCTGCAATTCGAGGATGCGCAGCGCCTCGCGCACCGGACCACGGCTCGCCCCGTACTCGGCGGCAAGGTCGGTCTCGCGCAGCGAGCTGCCCGGGGGATAGCGCCAGCGGATGATCCCGGCCTTGACGCGATCGGCCAGGAAATACGGGATGGTCTCGGGCAACGACACGACGTTGCTCGTTTCCTTCCCCGCTGTGTGCCCGTTGCCCGCCAAGGCCATCGTCAAAATCTCAATTGTCTACAATTTACACTTGACGATATTGAGCACGATTTCGCATCCTGTCCAGACATTCGGTGGAGGAAAGATGGACGCCCAGCAGGCCAAGGCGATTTCGGACAAGTGGATGATCCCGACGCCGGCGGGCGCCTACATGTCGGGCCTCGAGAACCGGCCGATCATCGAGCGCGCCGAGGGCATCGAGGTGATCGACACCACGGGCAAGCGTTATCTCGATTTCGGCTCCGGCCAGATGGCGGCCGCGCTGGGGCACAACCACCCGCGCTACGTCGAATCGGTGAAGAAGAGCCTCGAGACGATCAGCCACTCGACCAAGACGTTCCTGAACGTCGATCGTCTGGAGCTGCACGAACGGCTGGGCGAGATCCTGACGCCGCCCCTGCAGAAGACGCTGTTCCTGGTGAGCGGCAGCGACGCGATCGAGGCTGCCATCGACCTCGCCCGCAAGGCGACGGGCGGCGTCGACGTGCTGGCGCTCGACATGGCGCTGCACGGGTCGACCTCGTTCGTGACGCGCTCGCTGACCTTCGGATGGGGACGCGCCAAGCATCGCCTGGCCGCCCCCGGCACCTCGGCGATCCTGACGCCCTATGCCTATCGTTCGCCGCTCGCGGGCGGCAACGACTTCGTCGAGAAGTGCCTCCAGCTGAGCTTCGAGATCGCCGACGCGAACTTCACGTCAAAGCCCGCGGCCGTGATCCTGGAGCCGGTGCTGAGCGCGGGCGGCATCATCGTGCCGCCGCCGGGCTACGTGAAGGCGCTCACCCGGATGGCGCACGATCGCGGCATGCTGGTGATCATGGACGAGTCGCAGACCGGCCTCGGCAAGACCGGCAAGATGTGGGGTCACCTGCACGAGGATGTCGTGCCGGATATCATGACGGTATCGAAGCATTTCGGCGCGGGCCTGCCGGTCAGCGCAGTGTGCACCACACCGGCGATCGCCCAGCAGGCGGTCGACAACGGCTACTTCGCGACCCGCTCGCATGCCTGCGACCCGATCGTCTGCGCCGCGGGCGTCGCCAGCATCGACATCATCCAGCAGGAGAAGCTGGTGGAGCGCGCCGCCGCCATCGGCCGGCGCATGCAGAGCGCCATCGAGGCGATGGCGAAGGATATCGAGGCGATCGGCGATATTCGCGGCCGCGGTGTCCTGTACGGCATCGAGCTGGTCGAGGATCGCGGGACCAAGGCGCCTGCAAACGACCTCTGCCGCGCCGTCGTCGCCCAATGCCAGAAGGACGGCCTGCTGGTGCAGTCCCGCGGGAGCCACGGGCGCCTGAACGTCGTTCGCCTGGTACCGCCGATGGTCTCGACCGACGTCGAGATCGACCGTGGCATGGAGATCCTGGAAAACGCCCTGCGCACCGTCATGCGTGGGCAAACCGCGAAAGCCGCGTGACCGCAACTCCGGCGCGGTTCAATGACGTTTAATTGCCCTGCCCGGTCACTCGCCGCACCATCGACCAGATCGCGTCGATCTGTACGCCTTGCCTGGTCAGGTAGCGGGTGTCGCTGCCATAGCCCCACCAGTTCCAGCATCCTTGCGGATTGGTGTTGAGCAGCGACGAAGCGTTTTGCGCCGGCAGTGCGGCAACCGTGGTCGCGTGGACCTGGGGATACAGCACGATGATGCGGTTGGTGTCGGCCCATTCGTTGACGCCGATCCTGGTGTAGAACTCGCTGCCAAGGATTTCCGCCGACTGCAGGCAGCCATGCAGCGTTACGCTCAGGCGGCACGGTTGCGCAGCACCCGACTCGCAGGCTTTGGGAACGAACAGGTAGCCGGTGTCCGACAGGCCGTTCGCCGCCGTCGCAGCGCCCGGCACGAATTCCCTCTGATCGAAGGCGACGATGCGGCCCTCCGGCTGAACGGCGGGCGGCTGCAGCGGGCCGTAGAGGGTCTGCAGCATCTCGCCGGCCTGGTCGTAGAGGCAATCGTTGATGAATGGCGATTTGTTGGCGTCGCAGCGATTGCCGAAATTCTTCGTCACCCAGGAATGCCCCGCGCCCGCACCGGGAAGATCCCGATCGCGGAACGTGATCTGCGACGCCGGCACGCCCAGCGTGCGATAGAGGCTGGCGCCGAGCTCGACCGTCCTGGAGTTGACGACCGTGTCGGCCTGACCGGTGAACAGATAGACGCGGCTGCGAGCGACGTTGCCCGGCGAATCGATCCAGCCTCTCGCCGCAAAGTCGGCGACGATCTGGGCATAGGACGTGACGGGCTTCAGCAAGGTCGGCACGGACATGCAGGGCCCGACGGCGAGGCTTGCCAGGGCGAGGACGCCATCGCCGGTGACGCTGTCCACGGCGCAGCCGAACAGTCCGCCGGCCACGATGCCCGCGCCCATGATCCCTGCCGAATGCGCGATGTGCAGCTGGTTGGCCATGAAGGCGCCGGAGCTGATGCCGGCAACCGATACCTGCGTCGGATCAGCGGGGAAACGTCCGAGCGGATCGGCCGCCGATGCAGAGCCGCCGAACCACGCCGACAGCGCCAGCAGCAACGCGCCTGCGCCACGCCACAAAGACGGGACCGCTGCAGCCGCCGGCGGCGGCGGGCCGTTCACGCCGGAGAGCCTGGCTGAACCGTGAGCGTCGCAGGCGCCGGCAGAGGCACCTCGGGGATTGCCTGCTCCAACGCGGCCTTGAACTCGTCCAGGGCCGCGAACATCCGAGACTGCAGGATATTGGCGACGTCGCCGCTGCTGCGGGCCGCCAGTTCGGACAGGATGTTCGAATTCGCCTGGCTTTCCTGCATCGTGGTCTTGAGCGACGTGATCTGTCCGATGACCGCCGCTTGAAGGCTGGACGGCGAGGTCGGCAGGGAAGGCTGAGCGCCGAACGAGCGGCGGAGCGCGCCCTCCGCCATCTCGGCCTGGTGCTGGGCGAGGACGCCCATGCCTTCCAGCATCTTTTGCTGGGCGAGCCCAATCGCCTCCATGTTGCGAAGCTCGATGGCGAGAAGATCGCTGAAGTACTTCAGGCCATTGCCGAATAGTTGAGATGGACCGTCCATGACGCCACTCCGTGCTGAACGACACGCACTTGCAGTTCGCAGTTGCAGCATATGCGCGGGGAATTGGTTCCGGCCAGCGAATTTTCAATGACAAGTTGCCGTCGCAGCGAGACCCGCCGGCCATCGGCTAATGGTAGGTGAGGCTCCAGCCGGGCGCCTTCACCCAACATTCCCCGTCGGCGACGTCATCGGTCCGACGCAGCCGCTTCACGTCGCGGTATCCGCCCTTGTCGAACGCCGCCGCGAGGGCCTGCTCCGACACCTCGTCCCGCATGCCTTCGCAGGGAAACACGGCGATCGGGCCCACGAACCAGGCGTCGTAGTCGCCGCCGCGCCGCGTGATGCCGAAGACGGCGCCGGAGAGCGTCGCGAAGGCCGGCGGTGTGCTGAAGTTCCGGGCGGTGGTGAGCGGCAGGATCAGGCGACCGCCCTCCTTCAGGCCATCGAGCCACGCGTCGGCGGGACGGCTGGCACCCGCGTTCACATAAATAACGTCGGCCGGCGCGAACGGCGTTACCGAGCCATCGCCCTGCACCACCTCGACATTGGGCGCGCGCGCAAAATTCGCGGTGGCGCGGCTGGCCAACTGCGGATCGTACTCGATCGCCGTCACGGTCCCCGCGGAACCCACCATGTGGGCCATGATCGCGGAGTAGTAACCGACGCCCGCCCCGACATGAACCACGTGCTCGCCCATCGACGGCGCGGCGGCGGCGATCCAGCAGGCGTGCGCCGATGGCTGCCCGTTGTTGAGACCCCGCTCCGGCACGATGCCGACCAGCGTGTCGGCATAGAGCCAGGCCGGATCGGCATCCGGCGTCGGCGTGTAGCCAGGCCTCGATGGGTAACTTGGCCAGCGCAGGATGGGCCACGGTCCCGGGCCCAGATAGGCTTCGCGCGGGACCTCGGCATAGGCGCGCTCGAGGTTGGCGTTGCGCACATTGCCGAGAAACGTGACTTGCCGGGCGTAAGCGCGACGCAGGACCGCGAGCTCTGCTTGAGTGAACATGCCGTCTCCTTCAGCGCTCGCCGAACGCCTTGCGGACATGGAGCGCGATCTCGACCAGCTGACGCGGGCTGGGCAAGGGCCGGTCCTGCGAGACCATCAGCTCCACGCCCCGGGCCATGGGAATGCGGATGCACTCCTTGGGGTCGAGAGCATCATCATCGTCCTGGTCTTCCCGGCTCGTTTGCTTTTCGCCCCGCCATTGCCGGCGCAGGGTGTCCATGTTCACCATCGCCTGCAGCCCCAGGCTGATCTCGCCGCGACGCTCGCGGATGGCGTCGAGCGCGAAGCCGGCATTGTGGAGCGTCCGGGCCTGCTGAAGCTGCGCCAGGTGGTAGTCCGTGAAATTGGACCCTCGACCGCGACCGATCGGCGGATCGATCAACTTCTCCTGCACATAAAACCTGACAGTCCGCAGCGGCACACCTGCCCGGAAAGCCAGCGTTTCAGCAGTGTATTTTCCGGCTCCGGCCATATCAGAATATATCAGTTACTGTAATATTATCAACTGTAAGATTCTCGTATCGCACTCTCGGGCGAAAAGCTTTGCGGCAATAGCCGGCGCGGCTATTGCTTGCCGCCAGCAGCTGCAGACGGGAGTTGAACGCTTGAGCAGTCAATTGAGGATCGCCCTCGGCCTGTTGATCGGCCAGGCGGCCGGCGGCCATCCGGCCGCGTGGCTGCACCCCGATTCGAACGCCGCCGGCTCGACGGACATCGGCTACTTCCGGAACCTGGCGCAGCTTGCCGAGCAAGGACGCTTCGATCTGTTCTTCATCGCCGATACGCCGGCGGCGCGGACGGAGAACCTGCACGCCTGGAGCCGCTTCCCCATGTTCATGAACGTGCTCGAGCCGGTGACCTTGCTCACCGCGCTGGCGGGCGCCACGACGCGCATCGGGCTGGGCGGCACGGTCTCGACCAGCTTCTCCGAGCCCTACAACGTGGCCCGCCAGTTCGCCTCGCTGGACCATATCTCGGCCGGGCGGGCGGCGTGGAATGTCGTCACGTCGGCCAACGACTACGCGGCGCGCAATTTCGGCCACGCCACCCTGCCGCCCCACGCGCTGCGCTACGAGAAGGCCGGCGAGTTCGTCGACGTGGTGAATGCGTTGTGGAACACGTGGGACGACGACGCTTTCATCCTCGATCGCACGAGCGGCCTGTTCTTCGATCCGGCGGGCCTGCACGCCGTTCACCACGAGGGCAAGTTCTTCAAGGTGGACGGCGCGTTGAACATCGCCCGTTCGCCGCAGGGGCACCCGGTGATCATCCAGGCCGGCGCATCCGACACCGGGCTGGAACTGGCGGCCCGGACGGCGGAAGTCGTGTTCGCCAGCGCCTCCAATCCGCAGGACGCCAAGCGCGGGTACGACGACCTCAAGGGCCGCCTGGCGAAGTATGGCCGCCATCCCGACTCGATGAAGATCCTGGCGGGCCTGCCCGTGGTCATCGGCCAATCGCAGCAGGAGGCGGAGGACAAGGCGCAGGCTCTGCAGGAGATGATCCATCCGGATGTCGGCCGCTTTCGCCTGGGCACCGACCTCGAGGCCGATCTGTCCGACCTGCCGCTCGACGAGCCGATTCCGGAAAGCCGGCTGCCGAAAAGCGCCAACCAGCACAAGGCGTTCTTCGACGGCATCATGAAGATCATCCGCGAGGAGAACCCGACCTTGCGGCAGCTCTATCTGCGCTACGAGCGCGGCCGCAAGACCATCAAGGGCACG
>DATHNU010001159.1:0-3269 GCA_035485695.1 Reyranella sp.
GGGCCTCGTCCACCCTGCTTGTCGTTATCGAGGAGACGGGGGATGGCGGCGAGATATGTGCCGAGGGTCGGCACCGCTTGCAGGACGTGCTCGGCCTTTTCGAGAAAGGCCGCCAGTTCATCGGCGACCACATTGCTCGCGGCCGCGGGCTGAGGCGGGGCCGGTGCCGGTGCCGGAAGGGCTCCCTCGTTCTTCAGCCTGACGACCAACGCCTTGCCGATGGCATCGACCATGGCGTCGAATTGATCCTGCGTCATGCCAGGCGGCAGGGGCGAAGGCGTCTGGCCCTCGACAGCCACAATACTTCCAGCAAGCAGGATCATTGCCAATGCGATGAGCCGTAGCGCGGTCATTTGTTTGCCCATTGTACGATCGGCAGCTAGGCCGACGACGACTTCAGGTCGGCTTCAAGATACCTCTCAGGCCGGCACCTTGCACAACCAAGTCTGCCCGCGCCAGCCGTCGGACTCACTCCGAAGCGACGGCGACGCTCGCCAAGCTCGGCCTGCCGCCCAACCGCGACAGGGGCCAGCGCGGCGTGCCGATGCGGCAGAGGGCCGAAGATTGAGCGACATTGCGTGGGTTGCGTCGGGCTGCTTCGAGCGGGGCGACGTCGCCGGGGCTGCGCGGCACTATCGCGAGATATTGCAGGAGTTTCCCAACGACCCGGTCGCGACAGTAATGCTCCGCGACTTGTCCCGGAGCTTGCAGCCGGAGATACCCGGTCAACCGATCGACGAGTAGGGGCGGGCGGCAAAGCCTCAGCCAGACGCGGCTGTCTGGATCTCGAACACATTGAGGCCCCACGCAGGCTGATCGATGTAGAGCCCGCCGCCCGCCAGATCGTCACCGTCGCGCTCATAGATTTCGTCGCCGATCCGGTCGGTGAGGCGAAAGCGCCGGCCGCGCAGCAGTTCTGGAAATGGCAGCACCAGGTAGCACTGGCCGCGGGTCGGCGCGTAGTTCACGACGACGATGTGGGAGAGGCCCTGCTTACCGGCCCAGGCACAGGCCACGAAGCCATCCGCGCTGCCGTTGCCGGGCCACGCAGAAGTGGGATGGAGTTGCGTCCAGTCGCCACCGCGAAACGCGTCGGTCTCGCGCAGCACAAGCAGCAGCCTGTCGTAGAAACTGGAGATCTCTTCGTCGACGGGCTCGACGGGTCCGCGGCAAAGGTGCGTCGGCACATGCACACGTGCGCCCTCGGCCTCGCCCTGCTGGAAGAAGCGCAGGCCCGGCGAGAGGAAGGTGATCGCAGCGGCCGCGCGGTGCTGCGGCCACGGGAAGGCCGCAGCTGCGCGGGGCTCGTCATGGTTCTCGAGGAAACGCGCAAGCTTGTCCTGGTAATCGAGGCCGGCATTCAGGTGATCGCGCAGGGCGGGGGCGTTGCCGGCCTGCAGCCGGTCATACAGCCGCTTGTCGTAGCAATAGTCGAAGCCCTGCTGCTGCAGCGTCCATTCGAGATCCCAATAGACTTCGGCCATGAAGGTGAAGCCGGGATGGACACGTCGCGCGGCCGCCGTCGTCGTCGGCCAGAACGGCGCGGGCGTGACGCCCCAGGTGCGCTGGAAGACATCGGGCAGCAGCAGCATCGCCATGTCGCAGCGCACGCCGTCGCATTTGCCGGCGACCGCCAGAAGCTCGTCGAGCTTGGCGCGCTGCAGGTCGGGGTTGGCATAGTCGAGCTGCAGCGTATCGGGCCATCCGGGGAAGTTGGGGTCGCGGCCGTGCGCCAGGATGCGCGGGCCTTGCTCGGTCTCGACCCGCAGGTAGTTTTGCGGCGCGCCGGCCAGCAGCGCCTCGCTGCCTTGCCGGTAATAGTCAGGATGGCTTGCCGCCCACGGGTGGTCGATCGCCGTGTGGTTGGGCACGAAATCCAGCATCAGCCGCATGCCGTGCTGGGCCAGCTTGGCGCGAAAAGCCGCCAGGGCCTGATCGCCGCCGAGCGCGTCGCTCACCGTATAGCCGGTGATGGCAAACCCCGAGCCGCAGATATCGTCCTCGACGAGATCGGGCAGGGCTGCCTTGAACTCGGCGCGCCAGGCCGGGTTGCCGCGCGAGACGGCCCGTCCGGCGGGACCTGTTTGCCAGACGCTCAGCAGCCAGATCCAGTCGAAGCCCTGGCGCGCGAAGCCGTCGATCGTTGCCGAATCGATGTCCGCCAGGGTGACCGGCCGGCCGCGCTCCTGGGCGAGGCGCCGCAGCCAGACGCGGGTGTTGATCTGGTAGAGCGACGGATAGCGTGGCGCCGGCTTCATCTGTTCTCAGCCGTTCGCTGGGCCGGGCGGCGCCGACGAAGCCTGCACGCTGCGCAGGAAGGCTCCCCGCGTGCCGCTCGCCAGGTAGCTCTGCGCCTCGAGCTGACCGAACAGCTCGATCATGCGGCCGACGCCGCCGGTCCATCCCGTCTGATGGCTGGCGCCCAGGCCCGCGCCGTTGTCGCCATGGAAATACTCGTAGAAGAGCAGGCAATCCCGCCAGTGCGGGTCGCTCTGGAATTTCTCGGTTCCCCCGTAGACCGGCCGCCGGCCATGCCCGTCGCGCAAAAAGATGCTGATCAGCCGATTGGCGATCTCGCGGGCGACCTCGAAGAGGTTCATCAGCACGCCCGAGCCCGTCGGGCATTCCACCTTGAAGGTATCGCCGTAGTACAGATAATACTGCAGCATGGCGCGGAGCAGCAGCGTGTTCACCGGCATCCAGACCGGGCCGCGCCAGTTGGAATTGCCGCCGAACATGCCGCTGTCGGACTCGGCCGGCAGGTAGTCGACGCGGTACTCCGTCCCCTTGGTCGAGAACACGAAAGGATGATCGGCGTGGTGGCGCGACAGCGCGCGAATGCCGTGCGGGCTCAGGAATTCGCTCTCGTCCAGCATGCGCGACAGGATCCGGCGCAGCCGATCCTGATTGACGATCGCCAGGATGCCGCGCTCGCCTTCGCCGAGATTGCCGGGACCCGTCGCGTGGATGCTGTCGTAGAGGTCGGGCATCCGGCGCCGCCGTGCCGCGACGGCGGCCATGACATTGGGCACGAGCGCGCGCTGGTGCGGTTCGATGATCGTGATGGCGCACAGCGGCAGCAGGCCGACGATGGAACGGACCTTCAGCCGGCTCGCGCTGCCATCGGGAAGCCGCAGCACGTCGTAGTAGAAGCCATCCTCCTCGTCCCACATGCCGTCCGGCCCGGTGGCGTTCATCGCCCGGGCGATCCACAGGAACTGCTCGCCGTACTTGGTCGCCATGTCCTCGTATGCCGGATCACGCGCCGC
>DATHNU010001160.1:0-2138 GCA_035485695.1 Reyranella sp.
TCGTTCGAGATTGATTACGATCTCAGCAATGCCGAACAGACCCATGGCGATCGGCGCGAAGTCGATGCCGTCGGATAGCTCGGGAATGTCGAAGGTGAAGCGTTGGGCGCCGGTGTTGACGTCGGTGCCGACCAGGCCGAACAGCAGGCCCAGGAAGACCATGGCGATCGCCTTGGCCACCGAGCCGTTCGCCAGCACCACCGCGGCCACCAGGCCCAGCGCCATCAGCGAGCAATAGTCGGCGGGGCCGAATTTCTGCGCCATGCGCGTCAGCGGTTCGGCGAACAACACGATGATGATCGTGCCGACCGTGCCGGCAAAGAAGGAGCCCACCGCCGAGATCGAGAGCGCGGCACCGGCGCGGCCCTTGCGGGCCATCTGGTAGCCGTCGATGCAGGTCACCACCGAAGAGGCCTCGCCCGGCAGGTTGACCAGGATCGACGTCGTCGAGCCGCCGTACTGCGCACCATAATAGATGCCGGCCAGCATGATCAGCGACGCGGTCGGCGGCAGGTGGAAGGTGATGGGCAGCAGCATGGCGATGGTTGCCACCGGGCCGATGCCGGGCAGCACGCCGATCAGCGTGCCGACCATGCAGCCGAGCAGCGCATACAGCAGGTTCTGCATGCTGACGGCGACAGTAAGGCCGAGAAAGAGGTTGTTCAGGAGGTCCATCTCACCAAACTCCCTCGATGACGGAGATGTTCATCCCGAGCCCGACCTTGAAGACGAGGATCGACAGGATCGTCAGCACGACAATGTTGCCGATCACTTCCACCGTCTTGAATTCCTCGCCGCCCAGCGAGGCGATCAACACCAGCGCCACCAGCGCCGGAAACATGCCGGTCCGTTCGAGCAGCAGCGCGAACAGGACGATGCCGACCGTCACCATGGTGATCGGCTTCCATTTCGGCATTTCGACGCCTTCGAGTGCGCCCGCCTTGGCGCGCGCGGTGCCGTAGATCGGCAGCAGGGCACCCAGCAGAACGAGGGCCAGCAGCCCTGCGACGGCCAGCAGCTGGAACCAATCGCCGCCCACGGCAACCAGCCAGGGTGGCGCAGAGTCGAACGATGGCATGAGGTAATGGGCCGCCGGGATGAACAGGATGACCGCCACCCCGACCGGTATCCAGATCGCTCGCTTCTCCGCGGGCGTGGCCGTGTCATAAAGCGGGGCCAGGCTGATGATGCCACCCAGGATCAGCATGATGCAGGCGAGCTTGTGGGGCACGTAACCGGGCCCCATGCGGACGGGTGTTCCGAGCGCGAGATGATTGCCGAAATACAAAGCCGTCAGCCCGAAGATGATGAACATCACCCCGGACAGGAAGTCCTTGCTTAGGAATCGGTTCAACGACGCCTCCCCGAACGCGCAGTCTTTGATGTCATGTTGGGCCCGAACCCCCGGACCGGCACAAGAGCTAGATAAACACAATTCCGCCGCTTTGCCCAAGCGCCAATTCAGTTCCGAAGCAACAAGCGCACGGCGATGACAGCAAGGCAAAGCGCGAACAATCGGCGTAACACCGAGACCGGCGCGCGAGCCGACCATCGCGCAGCGATGGGCGCGACAAAGAGCGCAGGCAATGACAGCGCCGCCACGCAAAACAACGCCACATCGCCCAGCGCATCGACCGTCCGGCCCGGCGTGCCGAGATCGGCAGTCAGGAAGAACAGCGTGGCCGGAATGGAGATAACCAGATTGAACAGTGCGCCCGCGCCGATGGCCCGCTTGATGGGGAAGGCGAAGAGCGACAGCACGGGCGTGCTGAGCGTTCCTCCGCCGACGCCGACGGCGGAAGCGAGCACCCCTACGATCAAGGGCGGCAGTTGACCCACAGGTCCTTTGAGAGGTTCGCGGGCAAGCACCAGCCGGTCACCCGTGGCCATCTTGATGGCAAGGGCCGTCGCGATGCCGGCGAACAATACGGTCAGCAGCTTCGCAGGGGCGAGGACGCTCAAGGCCAAGCCTAGCAAGGTGCCTCCGAAAAGGGCAGGCAGCCAGGCGCGAACGAGGGGGCCGTCGATCGTCCCGCCGCGCCAGTGCGCCACGACAGCCGACAGGGATGCCACGAGAATGCTCGCCTGCGCGGTGCCGACCGCCAACACGACGGCATTCGTCTCCCCGAGGCCCATGA
>DATHNU010001161.1:0-6076 GCA_035485695.1 Reyranella sp.
GCGGTGCAGCTCTGGCTCTGCCGGGTGAAGCGCATGGCGGCGATGATGCCGTCGACCGCCCAGTCCTGGTCGGCGTCGGGATAGACGATCGACGGGCTCTTGCCGCCGAGCTCGAGCGACACCGGCACGATGCGCTCGGCGGCGGCGCGCATGACGACCTTGCCGACCTCGGTCGAGCCGGTGAAGGAAAGCTTGGCGATGCCGGGATGGTTGATCAGCGGGCCGCCGCATTCCTCGCCGTAGCCGGTCAGCACGTTCAGCACGCCGGGCGGCAGGAATTCCTGGCAGATCTCGGCCATCAGCAGCACGCCCAGCGGCGCATCCTCGGCCGCCTTCATCACCATGGTGTTGCCGGCGCAGAGCGCGGGCGCGATCTTGAGCGCGCCCAGCATGACCGGCGCGTTCCACGGGATGATGGCGCCGACCACGCCCAGCGGCTCGCGGCGGGTGTAGGACAGCACGTGCTCGCCGAGCGGCAGGGTCTCACCCTTGAGCTCGCTCGCCAGGCCGCCGAAATAGCGGAAGATGTCGGCCGTCATGCTGGCCTCGCCGCGCGCCTGGGTGCGCAGCGCATTGCCGGTCTCGAGCGCGATGGTGCGCGCCAGCTCCTCACTGCGCGCCTGGAGGGCCTCCGCGATTCTGAGCAGCGCCTTGCCGCGCTCGCGCGGCGCCACCTTGCGCCAATCGGCATAGGCCTTGGCGCCGGCGGCGACGGCGCGCTCGACATCGGCGGCATTGCCGCGCGGCACCTCGGCGATCGGCGCGCGCTTGGCGGGATTCTCGATGGTGAGGCGCGCGCCCGACGCGCTCTCGACCCACTGGCCACCGATCAGCATGCCCTTGGACGACAGCGTGGAGGATTGCGGCTTGGTCTGGATGGCGGTCGACATGCGGGTCCTCCTCAGGGGTACTAAAAACGGCCCGGAGTTTGGCCCGCAGGCGTCGACGCTACAAGGCGGTGAGCCCTTCCTCCCCAGCGAAGCTGGGGCGGCGTGGACACATCACCGACTCAGGCTCCTCTCCCCCGCTAGGGGGAGAGGTTGGGTGAGGGGGCGAGGCACGTCGTTTCCCCCTCACCTAGCCTCTCCCCCTAGCGGGGGAGAGGAATATGAGTTGTGTCCGCGCAGGGGGGAATGTTTAAGCCGCCTGCGCCAGCGGCACGGCCAGCGCCTCTTCTGCACTGAGCGTGCGCCCGACGGCGTGGACGGTCGCGGCGATGCGCACCGCGGCCTGGATCTGCTCCGCGGAAAGTCCGTGGTCGCGCAGCACCTTCTCGTGCGCCTCCAGGCACATGCCGCAGCCGTTGATGGCCGAGACCACCAGCGACCACAGCTCGAAATCGACCTTGTCGACGCCGGGCTTGGCCATCGCCGTCATGCGCAGCTTGGCCGGCAGGGTCTTGTAGTCGGCCGCGTGCACGAGATGCACGAAGCGATAGTAGATGTTGTTCATCGCCATCAGCGACGCCGCGATCCTGGCGGCGTTGAGCGCTTCCGGCGACAGTTCGGGACCGAACGCGTCGACGACGGCCTGCGTCGTCGGCGCATGGTTGGCGGCGAGGGCTGCAGCAATGAAGCTGCCGGCCTTCTGCTGCGGGCTGAGGAGCTGCTCGGACGCCAGGCTCGACAGGTTGAGCTTGAGGTCGCGGGCATACTCGGGCAGCCGGTCTTTCAGGACATCGATGGACATGGATGGATGCCTCCTTACGCGGCCTTCAGGACGTCTTCGCCCTTCTGCCAGTTGCAGGGGCAGAGCTCGTCGGTCTGCAGCGCGTCGAGCACGCGCAGCACTTCCTGCGGATTGCGGCCGACCGAGAGGTCGTTCACCGACACGAAGCGGATGATGCAATCGGGATCGACGATGAAGGTGGCGCGCAGGCAGACGCCTTCGGCCTTGTCGAGGATGCCGAGCGACTGGGAGAGCTCGCGCTTGAGGTCGGCCAGCATCGGGAAGGGCAGCGCCTTCAGGTCGGCGTGGTTCTGGCGCCAAGCCAGGTGCACGAACTCGGAATCGGTCGAGGCGCCGTAGAGCACCGCGTCGCGATCGTTGAACTCGCGGTTGAGCTTGCCGAAGGCCGCGATCTCGGTCGGACAGACGAACGTGAAGTCCTTCGGCCAGAAGAACACGACCTTCCACTTGCCGGCATCGCTCTTGTCGGAAATGTCCTTGAAGGCGGTCCTGGGATCGGTGCTCACCACCGCCTTGAGGTCGAAGGAAGGAAACTTGTCGCCGATGGTCAGCATGAAACGCTCCGTTGAGTGAACAGGTAGATTGGAACGTTTCTAAATATGCTGCGTCTGCGTTTGATTGCAAGTCATTCGCAGAACTATTTGAAAGAGTAAAATTACCCCTTTTTTTTCAATGACTTGCGTTTACGCTTCGCGGTCAGCTCACCGTATTTCATGCCCTCGAGCTTGATCCCGTCCGGGTCGAGGAAGAACACGGCGTAATAGTCCTCATAATATTCGTCGGCCGGATCGACGATGCGCACGCCCTCGGCTTCGAGGAAGGCCTGCAGGGCGTCGACGTCGCGGCGGTTGCGCAGCTCGAAGGCGTAATGGTGCAGGCCGAGGTCGCCGATGCGGTAGGTCTTGCGGCCCTCGGCCGGCGCGATCCAGTAGCGCGTCTTGCCATTGGTCCAGCCGATCGTGTCGGGATACTCGTCGGAGATCTCGAAGCCCAGGAACGCGAACAGCTTGCCGTAGAAGGCTTTCGACTTCGCATAGTCGCTGACCCGGATGGAGATATGGTCGATGCCGACCACGCGCGAAGTCGGGCGGGACTTCGGGGAGGATTTGGGACGAGACTTGGCGCGGGCCATGAGGCGCTCCTCTGCTGGATGACAGGCGAAAAGACCGCGGGATTCCTGTGGTCACAACGGCTGCGATATCGGATTGTTTCCCGGCGATCCGAGGCTGGGCAAGACCCCATCCGGGATGGCAGACGGGGGACGAGACCATGGGTTCGATGTCGAAGACGCTCGGTGCATTGGCGCTGGCGAGCGGCGCGCTGTTTGCCGGCGACGCCCTGGCCGGCACGCTCGACCAGATCCGCGACAGCAAGACGATGCGCATCGCCTACGATCCCGACGCGCCGCCCTACTCCTATATCGTGCCCGGCAGCGCGCCCAATTCCGATCCCCAGGGCTATTCCGTCGACCTCTGCCGCGCCGTCTTCGACACGCTGCGGGAAGAGCTCAAGATCCCCGACATGAAGCTCGTCTATGTCGCGGTCGATTCGCAGAACCGCTTCGACGCGCTCACCGGCGACAAGGCCGATCTGCTCTGCACATCGACGACGGCCACCCTGGCGCGACGGAAGACCGTCGATTTCTCGATCCCGATCTTCATCGACGGCGCGAGCTTCGTGATCCGCCCCGACGGGCCGCGCGACGTCAAGCTGCTGGCCGGCAAGAAGGTCGGCGTGCTGCCCGGCACCACCACCGAACAGGAGCTGCGCCGCGCGCTCACCGGCACCAAGATCAATGCCGACATCGTGCTGGTGAAGACCAACCAGGAGGGTATCGACCTGGTCGAATCGGGCGGTGTCTCGGCCTACTTCGCCGACCGCGCCACGCTCACCTTCCTGCTGCGCAAGGAGAAGCAGGCGGCCGGTCTGCTGATGGCCGAGACCTATCTCAGCGTCGAGCCGATCGCGCTGGCGCTCCGGCGCGGCGACCCGGATTTCCGCCTCGCCGTCGACACGGCGCTGAGCCACATCTACCGGCGGGGCGAGATCACGACGCTCTTCAAGATGGCCTTCGGTGCGCTGTCGACGCCCAGCCCGCTGCTGGCCGCCCTGTATCAGATGTCGGGCTTGCCGGATTAGCCTCGGCAACCCATCTCTCATCACAATGCGTCTTTCCGTTCTCGATCAGTCGATCGCCGTCGCCCAACGTCCGCACGATCAGTCCATCCGCAACACCGTGGCGCTGGCCCAGCACTGCGAGGCGCTGGGCTACGACCGGTTCTGGGTCTCCGAGCACCACAATCATCCGACCATCGTGGGCACCGCGCCGGAGATCGTGATCGCCGCGATCGCCGCCACCACGCAGCGCATCCGGATCGGCAGCGCCGGCATCATGCTGCCGCACTACGCGCCGTTCAAAGTGGCCGAGGTGTTCCGCGTGCTCGACGCGCTGGCGCCGGGCCGCATCGATCTCGGGCTGGGCCGCGCGCCGGGCTCGGACGGACGCACCGCCTTCGCGCTCAATCCCGCGGCCAACGAGCGGCCCGAGCATTTTCCCGCCGACGTGCGCGACCTTTTGGCCTGGGTGCACAACGAGCCGCTGGTCGACCGCCATCCCTTCGCCGCCGTGCACGCCTATCCGGAGGGCCCGACCGCGCCGGAAGTGTGGATCCTCGGCAGCTCCGACTACGGCGCCCAGGTCGCCGCCCTGTTCGGCCTGCCCTACTGCTATGCCTGGTTCTTCAGCGACGGCGCCGGCGGCGAGCGCGCCATCGATCTCTACAAGAAGAGCTACCGGCCGAGCGCGCGCCATCCCGAGCCGCATTCGGCGCTCTGTGTCCTGGCGTTCGCGGCGCCGACCATGGAAGAAGCGCAGTATCATTTCACGCCGCGCGTGCTGTCGCGCATGCATCGCGATCGGGGCATCCTCGGGCCGCTCGAATCGCCCGAAGCCGCCGCCGCGGCGCTCGCCGCCTCCTACGACCCCGCGCGCGTGGCACAGTTCCGCCAGGACTCCTTCGTCGGCACCGGCCCCGAGGTCTTGGCCCGCATCGAGGAGCTCAAGACGCGCGTCGGCGTCGACGAGATGGCCGTCGTCACCTGGACCCACGACGAGGAAGTACGGCGGGCGAGCTATACCGAGCTCGCCAAGGCGGCGGGGTTCGCACCGAAGTAGCGCGTCTTCTCATGCTCATACGGAGCGCGGGCGTCCCGCCCGCTCATGATGATGAGCGGGCGGGACGCCCGCGCTCCGGGAGATCATGATCACGCCACTGGAGTGGCGCGCCCCCAGCAAAGAGCCTAGCGCGGCTCGGTCCAGCTTTCGGAGAAGGCCAGCGCCGAGGTGCTGAAGGGCCGGCCCTCGCGCTCGCGCGGCCACGGCTTGCCGCGCGCCTGCTGGCCGTTGCAGGTGAGCCGGCCGCTCAGCGCCGGGACCAGCACGGTGCAGACGCCATAGGGCCGGGGATTGGGCGGCTGGTTGGGTTCGGTGTGGATCAGCAGCGGCTCGCCGATGTCGTACCAGGTGAGCGCCAGCTCCGTGTCGTGCGCCTTGACGTGCTCGGTCCAGTAGTAGCGCGGGTCGCCCGACTTGGAGAATTCCGCATCGATCACCGGGATCGAGACATCCTTGAGGTCGGGATTGAGCATGCCCTGAACGGTCTGCTGCAGCCAGCGCGCCATGGCGATGTTGTCGGAATAGATGCGCCAGTGGGCGTGGGTCAGCTCGCTCTTGATATAGAGCACGTGCCCCGGGCCGGCCGGGCAGAACAGGATTCGCCAGAAGCTGGCATCCGTCGAATTGGGATCGCCGTCCTTGTCGCTCATGCGCAGGAACGGGTTCTCTCCGGTCAGAATCAACTTATGCGGATCGGCAACGCTCATCTTTATCTCCCCCTGCTCAAGTCACGTGGCCGAACCGCGAAGGCAGTCCGGCGTTCCAGTCGATTTGCCGGCAAAGCCTAGCAGCTTATGCGATCGGCGAGGCTCATCTTTTCTCCTTCTTGCTCCGATGCCCAGCCCAGGCCGGAACCCCAACGGTAATCCGGCGTTCCAGTCAGTTGAGGCAAAGCCTTTCGGGAGGCCGGGAATGGGCGACCTTTTTCATCGTAGTGCTGCCACCTTTGTGGCGGGATTTGTCGGAGCGACCCTTGCGGCGACCGTGGCAGCGACCTTGGCATGGCCGAGCCTCGCCCAGGCGCAGAGCGAGCCGCCGGGCCGGGTCGGGCGCCTGGCCTTCACCAACGGCACCGTCTCGTTCCACGACAACGAGCAGAGCGAGTGGGCACCGGCCGCCGTCAACACGCCGCTCAGCACCGGCGACAGCCTGTGGACCGAGCCCAACGCGCGCAGCGAGATCTCGCTCGCCGGCACGCGCATCCGCATGGCC
>DATHNU010001162.1:0-3009 GCA_035485695.1 Reyranella sp.
CCCCATGCCGGCGATCGCCAGCAGCACGGTGTGCGGCACGCGCAAGCGCTCGGCCAGCGGCACCAGCAGGCTCACCACCATCAGCACCATGGCGATCGCGAGCAGGGCGTAGATCGTATCGGTCACCTGGCGAACTTACTCCGGCTGAAGCCCCTGTCATGAGGCCATTGTCGACCGCCACGGTCCCCCGCCTTATAACCTCGACGATGGCCAAGCTGGCAGTCTTCATTCACGGCATGTGGGGCACGCCGGACGTATGGCGAAACTGGCGCGCGCGGCTCGAGGCGCGCGGTTGGCAAACCCTGGCGCCGGCGCTACGCCACCATGACGCGCCGCCGCACGCGCCACCCGGCGCGCTGGGCGTCACCAGCCTGCTCGATTACGCAGCCGATCTCGAACGCGAATTGCGCGCCTTGCCGGAGAAGCCGGTCGTGATCGGCCATTCGATGGGCGGGCTGATCGCGCTGCTGCTGTGCGCGCGCGGCCTGGCGCGCGCCGGCGTGCTGCTCACGCCCGCCGCGCCGGCCAGCGTGATCGCGATCCGGCCCTCGAACTTCGTGGCCTTCGCCCGTATCCAGATGAAATGGGGCTGGTGGCGCAAGCCGCATCGCGCGACCCTCGGCGAGGCGCTGTCGCACACCTTCAACACCACCGACTCCCGCGAGGGCCGCGAACGACACGCAGGCTTCGTGCATGATTCGGGCCGCGCCCTGTTCGAGATGGCGTGGCCCTGGCTCGATGACAGGAAGGCCACGGCGATCGATCCCCGGCTGGTCACCGTGCCGCTGCTGTTTGTCGCCGCTGAAAAGGATCGGCTGACTCCGCCCGGCGTGGTGCGCCGCGCGGCCGCGCGCTTTGCCCATGTTTCGGACTACCTCGAATATCCCAATCAGGGACACTGGGTGGTCGGCCAGCCGGGCTGGCAGCGGGTCGCCGACGATGCCGCCACCTGGCTGGACGGCAAGACGGTCTGAGGCATGGCGATCGTCGACTTCGCGGAACTGAAGGCGCTCGTGCCCGACGGCCGTCTGATGGCGCTCGATGTCGGCAGCAAGACCATCGGCGTTGCCGCCTCGGACGCGTTGCGCATGCTGGCGACGCCAATCACGACCTTGAAGCGCGGCAAGCTGGCGGCCGATCTCGCTGTATTGGCCGAGCTCGCGAAGAAGCATGAGATCAAAGCGTTGGCGATCGGCCTGCCGCTCAACATGGACGGCACGGAGGGCCCGCGCTGCCAGTCGGTGCGCCAGTTCGCGGCCAACATCGCCAACCATGGCCCGCCGGCGCTGGCCAACCTGCCCGTCGTCTGGCAGGACGAGCGGCTCAGCACCGCCGCCGTCACACGCGGCATGATCGACGACTACGACATGAGCCGCGCCAAGCGCGCCGAGAGAGTCGATGCGGCGGCTGCAGCCTGGATCCTGGAGAGTGCGCTGGCGCGGCTGCGCTGATCTTCTTCCGCTTGTGGCGACTGCCGTCGTCTCGACCGAGGCCCGCAGGGCCGAGCGGGGAGACCTTCCCTCCACGATAGGCCGCTTATTGTGGAGAGTAAGGTCTCTCCACTCCGCGCTTCACGCTCCGGTCGAGACGACGGAAATTACTTCAGGATGATCTCGTGCGTCAGGCGTTCGCTTTCCTCGCCGGCGCGCACGTCGATGGCGAGCTCCCAGCGGCCGGACATGTCGAACACCATGCCTTCGGCACGATAGCGGCCATCGCCCGCCGACACGATGGTCGGCTTGGCCTTCATGCCGCGCTTCTGCTCCGGCATCTGCGCCTCGACCGCCACCAGTTCGGCCGCATTGCCGTTCTTGGTGCAGACGTTGAACAGCAGCGCGAACGGCTCGCCGACCTCGATGCGCATCGGCTCGGGACGGAAGGCGATCATGTAATGGTCGGAGAACACGACCCAGCCGGTGCCGCGTCCCAGATCGAGCGGACAATCCGCCGCCACTGCAGAGCCCGCGCCGGCAAGCAACGCCAGCAGCAGACCCAATAGAGGGGGAAGCAGCCTCATCGGCATTCCATCAGCGGCGATCCTTGGCGGCGCCCTTGGCAGACCAGGCGTAGTTGAAGCTAATCGAGATACGCTCGCCGGAGAAGCGTGCCGGCGGCACTTCATGACGCAGCCAGCTCTCGAACAGCACGAGATCGCCCGCCTCGACCGGCAGGCTGACGAACGGCCGAAAGCGCTGCGGCGCATCGGCTCGCCTCGGCGGCGTCGCCATATGAAGAGCCAGCCGAGGATCCTCGAACTTCAGCGCACCGGCGCCCCTCGGCACGGCTACATAATAAGTACCGCTGATGAAGGAGGTCGGATGCAGGTGCAACGAGTGCACCGCACCCGCCGGCATGACGTTGGCCCAGCAATCGGTCATATCGAGCGTCCGGCCGGCCAGATCGTAGTGCAGCGCACGGACGAACGCCTTGACGTGTGGATCGATTCGCCGGCGCAGCCGCGCAAACAGCGACGAGACGAGATGCAGCCGGTCGAGCGAGCCGTAGGAGGTGTAGCCGCCGAGATAATGCCGCGCCGACCAGCGCCGGCCGGCGGCATCCGAGGCGGCCAGCGAACGGCATTCGTCGGCCAGATCCTGATGGAACCGGCCCAGTTCGGGCCCGATCAGGGACTCTTTGCTGACAAGTGTCGGAAAAAGGGCGCGGATCGCCATAGCGTGATTATCCGTGAAGCCGGGCTCTCGTGCTATGGTTTCGCATGCTCAGCGAACAACAGATCGAGACCTATCGCCGAGACGGCTACCTGGTGATCCCTCGCCTGATCCAGGGCGAGCAGCTCAACCAGTTGCGCGCGCTCACCGACCGCATCGTCGACGAGGCGCGCGGCGTCGCCGCCAATGACGACCTCTACGACCTCGAGCCCAGCCACAGCGCCACGCTGCCACGGGTACGCCGGCTGAAGCCCGCGATCTTCAAGCGCTACGCCTTCTTCCATGCCCTGGCACGCGATCCGGCGATCACCTCGATCCTGGCCCAGCTTCTGGGGCCCGC
>DATHNU010001163.1:0-3037 GCA_035485695.1 Reyranella sp.
GAATCTTCATATCGCGACCCCTGCCGCCGGGCGGTTTCTCGTTAAGTCGTTGATTTCAGACGACAAAACGGCCTTTCCCGGCCGCGACGCGGCGGACCATACCAATGAGTCCCGGTTCTGTAAACGCCCTGAAATATCGCGCTTTTTGGGTCTTCTCCCGCTCCCGGCGCTGGTCCGTTCACAGGGGGCTACGGTCGTCTGTTAGGCTTCACCGGATCATCGGCCTTATTAGAGAGAAACCATGACGGACGCCAAATTTCACGTTCTCGACGGCTTCCCGCGCTCGGTTTCTCCCAGCAGCCATGCCACGGAAGCCGATGGCCTGGTGTTCCTGACTGGCCAGTTCGGACGGGATTTCGACCAGCCAGCCAAGGCCTTGCCCGAGGGCATTCGGGCGCAGACCGATCTGACCCTGCGCAACATGAGCCGTGTGCTGGCGGCCCTCGACCTCTCGCTGAGCCACGTGCTGCGTGTCCGCGTATTCCTGACGCACTTCAAGCGCGACTACGAGGCGATGAACGAGGTCTATGCCGGCTTCTTCCCGCCACACGCCCGTCCGGCACGCACCTGCGTCGGCGTGACGGATCTGGTGCGCGACGCGCTGATCGAGATCGACTGCGTCGCGAAAAGATGAGGGGTTAAGGGTGCGGGCCCCAGGGCGCCGCATGAAGCAGCTTCACCTCTTGCGTCATTACCAGCGGCCGGAACTTCGACGCGAAGCCCTCGGTGAAATCGGTGTTGGCAAAGACCGCCGACCAATGCGCGCGGCGTGCCGCATCGTCGTCGAACTTCCAGAGATGGACGATCTGGTTGATCATGCCTGTGTCGCCTTGAAAGTAGCCGACGAGGTGCTTGTCGTGGCCGCCCTTCTTCAGAGCCGGAAAGCCCAGCCCTTGGTAAAGCTTGACGGCCTCGGCCATCTTGCCGACGTAGAGCGTGTAGGTCCTGAGCTCATAGAGCGCCATGGGTGACTCCTCTTCGATTGCGCCATATTCTCACGCACATACGCCTCAGCATGCGGCGAGGGAGGAATCAATGCCTGACCTGTTCGAGATTATCGAGTCGACTCGCGCGATGCGGCGTCTGAAGCCGGATCCGGTACCCGATGACTTGATCGCGAAGATCCTGCGCGCCGGCAGCTGCGCGCCGAACGGCGGCAATACACAGAAGTGGCGGTTTCTCGTCATCAAGGACCCGAAGATCAAGAAGGCGGTGCAGGTCTGGTACAAGAAGGCCTTCGACGAGGTGATCGGCCCACGCTACCTCACCAGTGCGCCGCCGCCCGGCGTCACCAAGGAACGCTACCTTCGTCAGCATGCCGCGGTGGAATATCTGACGGACCACTTCCACGAGGCGCCGGTGTGGATCGTCGCCTGCCTGGAGGACGGTCCCAATCCCAACCGGATGGCCGGCTCCTCCATCTATCCTGCGGTGCAGAACATGGTGCTGGCGGCGCGTGCACTGGGCCTCGGCACCACGCTCACGACCCGGCATATGCTGTTCGAAAAGGAAGCCGACGCCGCCCTTGGCCTGCCGGCGGGCGTGCATTCCTACGCGATCCTTCCGCTCGGCTACCCGATGGGCAAGTTCGGCCCGGTCGGCCGCGGCCCGCTCAACGAGATCGTCTACCAGGACCGCTGGGGCGAGCCTTATCGCGCCGTCTAGACTCGTTCCGACTTTCAAATCGGAGCAACAGCCAAGACCTCACCCTGAGGAGGCCGCGAAGCGGCCGTCTCGAAGGGTGGGGAACGCACATGCCTGTGCCCATCCTTCGAGACGCGCCCTACGGGCGCTCCTCAGGATGAGGTGTTTTGGTCTTGCTCGGAACGACTCTAGCTCAGGAAGCGTCGGAACTGCTGCAGCGCGAAGGCCGGTCGCTCTCGCACCGAGGCGTGGCCGGCCAGCGGCACTTCGACGATCCCTTTGCTGCCCGGGATGTTCGCGTTCATCCACTGGGCCGCATCCTTGAAGGGCTGTCCCTCATTTGACCCGAGCATGATCAGCGTGGGCATCTGCATGCGCCTGGCCTGCGCCTGCGCGTCGACCATGGCCAGCATCTCGCACGCCAGAGCGTAGCCTTCGCCGCTGCACGTCGCCCACGACTCTTTCACGTAGCGTACATCCGGGCCGTTCTCGTCGAGCGAGGCTTGGGTGAAGAAGATCTTCTCCAGCATCGGGATCAGGCTCGCCACCCCGTTCTGGCGCGCCAGGCCGGCACGCACCGGCCAGTTGGCGCGCGCCTCGTCGTTGTAACGCGGCGTGCAGTCGCACAGGATCACCCGGTCCACCATCTCCGGGTAGGTGCCGGCGAAATGCTGGGCCATCGAACCGCCCATGGAAATGCCGGCGATGTGGGCTTTCGTTATTCCCTCGCGCAACATCAGCGCGCGCAGCTGCTCGGTGAGTTCCACTTCGCCGTACTGCCCCTTGGGCAAGGGCGTGTCGTGGTGGCCGGGCAGGCTGTAGGTGAAAAGCTCGAACTGGTCCGTCAGGGGCTCCAGCACGTCCCAGAAGTGCCAGTCCATGCCCAGGCAGTGGATCAGCACCAGCGGCTTGCCCTTGCCCCGGCGCTGCACTTTCACATCGGCCGGGTCGAGCGGCTTGGGATTCCAGTCCATCGATCATCGCTCCTTGCGGGGTGGGTCAGACGGCGAAGCAATCGGAGAGCGGATAGAGCTCGAAGCCCGCCTTGCGGCCCGTGCGTTGCGCGCTGGCGGCCGGCGCTGTGTCAGCCGGCCAGGTGTTGGCGTCGAAACGATAGCCATGCACCTTGTCGGCCTCGCGCGAGACGACGAAGAGCAGCGGCGCCACCATCTCGTCCGGCTCCACGAGCTTCGCGGCCTTGCCGGTGGCCGACCATTCCCGCATTTCCTTCGCCATGCCCGGCGTGTTGGCGCCGGCGCCGGGATTGACGATGTTCACCGTCACGCCCGTGCCCACGAGTTCCTTGGCCCAGATCTCGGTGGCCATTTCCAGCGCCGCCTTGGAGGGGCCGTACGGCACGCTGCCCTCGCGGTTCATGGTGTCGAGCTTGGTG
>DATHNU010001164.1:0-5205 GCA_035485695.1 Reyranella sp.
CGACGTCGTGCTCGTAGGCAATCAGCGTATGGCCGGCCAGCCTGCGTTCGCTTTTCAGCCAGTCCCGCCATGCCTCGCGCGCTGCCTCGAGGCGCATGGCCTGCCTATTCCGGCAGGTCGAGCCAGGCGCGGATCGTGTTCTCCAGCACCTTGGCGAGGAAGAACAGGAGCTCGGTCGCCTGCTCGGGTCCGAACGCCTCGGGATCGCGCGAGCCGAAGCACATCACGCCATCGGGCGAACCGGTCGAGACGCGAAGCCGCATCAGGACGTCGGACTTCACAAAGCGGGCAACGTCGCCGAAGAAAGCCTCCTCGCCGGCGATGCTGGAGCGCAGGCGGGCGTGCTTGTCGGGGCCGATGGCGGCATCGATGGCGCCCGGCGCCAGCACATAGACGCCGCGCACCGGCACCCGCTTGGGGGCGTCGGCATTGGCCTCGATGGCAAGGGTGATGAAATCGACGTCCAGAAGCTCGGGCAGCTCGTGGGTGACGACGTGGATCATCTTCTCGAAGGTTGTCGCCTGGATGATGCTGATAACCGCCGCCTGGATGCGGTTCTGGACGATCTGGTTCTGCTTGGAATTGGCGATGATCTCGGTGCGCTCGGTCTTCAGGCGCTCGATCTCGGAGCGCAGGCGCTTCAGGATCGCCTGCTGCATGTCGATGACGCCCGGCCCCTGGACCCGGGGCACCAACGACATCGCCTCGGCGAGCTCGGCATGGTTTTCGAAGAAATTCGGATGCGCCTTCAGGTAGGCCACGACGTCGTCGACCGTGATGACCTTGACCTGCCGCCCCGAACCGTCGGGCGCCGGGATCGTGCCGTCGCTGCCCATGTGCCCGCTCCGGGTCAGAGGATCGAAGAGGCGTCGAACCGGCCGGCGGCCAGATCCTTGATTTCGGCAGCATCGGCGGTATCGAAGGAGAACTTCATATAAACTACCCCAATGGCCAGTGGTTTGGACTCGCCTGCTACCACAATTTCTAGCGATTCTCCCTCGGAGCCACAAGCCGAGGGGAGCACTTCGACGCGGCCCGGCCCGGTGGAAAACCTGTCCCGACGGACGGTTCGCGTGCTGCTGCCCCTGCCTCTGGCCGACGCCTACGATTACAGCGTCCCCGAGGAGCTGACGGTCGCGGCCGGGCATTTCGTGATCGTCCCGCTTGGCAAGCGCGAGACCGTGGGCGTGGTGTGGGGGGAGGGGTCGGGTGAGGTGGCGCCCGAGAAGCTGCGGGATATCGTCCATGTGCTGCCGGCGCTGCCGATGGCCGACCCGCTGCGCCGCTTCGTCGACTGGGTTTCGGCCTACACGCTGGCGCCGCCCGGGGCGGTGCTGCGCATGGCGATGAGTGTGCCGTCGGCCCTCGAGGCGCCCAAGACCGAGATCGTCTATCGCGCCGCCAACCAGCCCGACGATGCGGCGCTGAAACTCACCGCGGCCCGTCGGCGCGTGCTCGAGCAGTTGAAGGACGGTCCTGCCCTGCCGGCCGCGGAGCTGGCGCATATCGCAGGCGTCGGCACGTCGGTGATCAAGACCATGGTCTCGATCGGCCTGCTGGAAGGCGTCGCGCGCACGATACGCCGGTCCTTTGCGCAGCCCGACGGCAAGCAGCAGGGGCCCGCGCTGTCGCCCGAGCAGGCGGTCGCGGCGCAAGGTCTGGTCGACAAGGTGCTGGCGCATGCGTTTTCCGCGACCTTGCTCGATGGCGTGCCCGGCGCCGGCAAGACCGAGGTCTATTTCGAGGCGATTGCCGCGGCGCTGGCGTCCGGCCGGCAGGTGCTGGTGCTGCTGCCTGAAATCGCGCTCACGGCGCAGTGGTTAAAACGCTTCGAGGACCGTTTCGGCGCGCCACCCGCGCCCTGGCATTCCGGCCTCACCAGCCTCGAACGCCGCGAGACCTGGCGCGCCATCGCCGAGGGCAGGGTGGGAGTCGTGGTCGGTGCGCGCTCTGCGCTGTTCCTGCCGTTCAGCACCCTGGGCCTGATCGTGGTCGACGAGGAGCATGACAGCTCCTTCAAGCAGGACGAGGGCGTTACCTACAACGCGCGCGACATGGCCGTCGTGCGTGCGCGCCTGGTTTCCGCGCCGGTCGTGCTGGCCTCGGCGACGCCGTCGCTGGAAAGCGTCGTCAACGTCGCGGCGGGCCGCTACGGCGCGCTGCATCTACCGGCGCGCCACGGCAGCCAGGAGCTGGCCAAGTTGTCCGCCGTCGATCTCCGGCGCGACGCACCGGCCCGCGGCCGCTGGCTGTCGCCGCCGGTCGTCGAGGCGATGAAGAAGACGCTGGCCGCCGGCGAGCAGACCCTGCTGTTCCTCAATCGCCGCGGCTATGCCCCGCTCACGCTCTGCCGCGCCTGCGGGCACGGCATCGAATGCCCGCAATGCTCGGCCTGGCTGGTCGAGCATCGCTTTCGCCGCACGCTGATCTGCCATCACTGCGGCTACACGGAGCCGCCGGCGCAAGCCTGCAAGTATTGCGGCGCCGTCGACCAGTTCGTGGCCTGCGGGCCGGGCGTCGAGCGGCTCGCCGAGGAGGCGCTGGAACTGTTTCCCAAGGCGCGGCTGGAGCTCTTCACGTCGGACAGCCTGATGAATCGCGACGAGGCGTCGGCCGCGATCGATCGCATGGTCGCGGGTGAGATCGACATCCTGATCGGCACGCAGATGGCGGCGAAGGGCCATCACTTTCCCAACCTCACGCTGGTCGCCGTCGTCGACGCCGACCTCGGCTTGAACGGCGGCGACCTGCGCGCGGCCGAGCGCACCTTCCAGCTGCTCTATCAGGTCGCCGGTCGCGCCGGCCGCGAGGACCGGCCGGGCCAGGCGCTGGTGCAGACCCATGTGCCCGAGCATCCGGTGATGCAGGCGCTGGTGTCGGGCGATCGCGACCGCTTCGTCGCCGCCGAACTGGCCGACCGCCAGGCCGCCGGCATGCCGCCTTACGGTCGTCTGGCGTCGCTGATCATCTCCGGTCCTGATCCCGCCGCCGTCGACAATGTCTGCAGCGCACTGGCGCGCCGCGCGCCGCATCAGGACGGCATCACCGTGCTCGGCCCCTCGACCGCGCCGCTTGCCTTGCTGCGCGGCCGCCATCGCCGCCGGTTCCTGCTCAAGACCACCCGCGATATTGCGGTGCAACCGCTGTTGCGCACTTGGCTGGAGCGGATCGGCCTGCCCGGTTCAGTCCGCCTGCAGATCGACGTCGATCCCTATTCCTTCCTGTGACATAGCGCGCGGAAAAAGCGCGGTAATACGGGGCTTTAGCAATCTTGCGCCTGGGAAAACCGCATGGTAGCAACGCGCGCTTTTCCGGGGTGGGGCGAGGTTAGCGCGGCGCGTTCTCCTGGGAAAAAGTCCTGCCGGATCAAAGAGCTATCGGCTGGACTCAACGGGCAATGGAGAGGCTTTAACCGTGTCTTCCGCTACCTCCGCCACGACCGGCGTTGCCGGACGCTATGCCAGCGCCCTGTTCGAGCTGGCGGACGAAGCCAAGTCGCTCGACCAGGTTGCACAGGATCTGACCACATTCCGCACGATGGTCGCTTCGAGCCCCGACCTCGCCCGTATGCTCGCCAGCCCGGTGGTCGGCCGTGCTCTGCAGGGCCACGCGCTGCTGGCCGTGCTCGACGCCGCCGGCATCACAGGTTTGACGCGCAACTTCATCGGCGCGGTGGCGGCCAACGGCCGTGCCCGCGAACTGGTCGCCATGGCGACGGCCTTCCTGGCCGAACTGGCGAACCGTCGCGGCGAGACCACGGTCGCCGTGACGTCGGCCGTGCCGCTTTCGCCGGCACAGCTCCAGCAGCTCAACGACTCGCTGCGTTCCGTGTTGGGCAGCAACAAGATTTCCATCGACGCGCGCGTGGAGCCGGACATCCTGGGCGGCCTCGTCGTCAAGGTCGGCTCGCGCCTGTTCGATTCGTCCATCCGCAGCAAGCTGCAGCGTCTGCAGCTTGCCATGAAGGGGGTTGCTTAAATGGATATCCGTGCCGCCGAAATCTCGGCCATTCTCAAGCAGCAGATCGCCAATTTCGGCACCGAAGCCGAAGTCGCCGAGGTCGGCCAGGTTCTCTCGGTCGGCGACGGCATCGCCCGCGTCTATGGCCTCGACAGCGTCAAGGCCGGCGAGATGGTCGAGTTCCCGGGCGGCATCAAGGGCATGGCGCTCAACCTCGAGAGCGACAATGTCGGCGTCGTGATCTTCGGCGAAGACCGCACCATCCGCGAAGGCGACGTCGTCAAGCGCACCGGCACCATCGTCGACGTGCCGGTCGGCAAGGGGCTGCTCGGCCGCGTGGTCGACGGCCTCGGCAACCCGATCGACGGCAAGGGCCCGCTGGCCACGACCGAGCGTCGCCTGGTCGAGGTCAAGGCGCCCGGCATCATTCCGCGCAAGTCGGTGAACGAACCGATGCAGACCGGCCTCAAGGCCCTCGATTCGCTGGTCCCGGTCGGACGCGGCCAACGCGAGCTGATTATCGGCGATCGCCAGACCGGCAAGACCGCCGTCGCCATCGACACCTTCCTCAACCAGAAGACCATCAACAAGAGCACCGACGAAAGCCGCAAGCTCTATTGCATCTACGTCGCCATCGGCCAGAAGCGCTCGACGGTCGCGCAGATCGTCAAGACGCTCGAGGACAACGGCGCACTGGAATACTCTATCATCGTCGCCGCCACGGCGTCGGATCCGGCGCCCATGCAGTTCCTGGCGCCCTATACCGGCTGTGCCATGGGCGAGTATTTCCGCGATAACGGCATGCACGCCGTGATCGTGTATGACGATCTTTCCAAGCAGGCCGTCTCGTACCGCCAGATGTCGCTGCTGCTGCGCCGCCCGCCGGGCCGCGAAGCCTATCCCGGCGACGTGTTCTATCTCCATTCGCGGCTTTTGGAGCGCGCCGCCAAGCTCAACGAGAAGAACGGCTCGGGCTCGCTGACGGCGCTGCCGATCATCGAGACGCAGGCCGGTGACGTCTCGGCCTACATCCCGACCAATGTGATCTCGATCACCGACGGCCAGATCTACCTCGAGGCCGAGCTGTTCTACGCAGGCATCAAACCCGCGATCAACGTCGGCCTGTCGGTCAGCCGCGTTGGCTCGGCCGCCCAGATCAAGGCGATGAAGCAGGTCGCCGGCACCATCAAGCTCGAGCTGGCGCAGTATCGCGAAATGGCGGCCTTCGCCCAGTTCGCCTCCGAC
>DATHNU010001165.1:0-3120 GCA_035485695.1 Reyranella sp.
TGGGTGCCGGGCAGCAAGGCGGTCTATCTCAAGAACAAGGACTACGTGCCGCGCGGCGAGGCGCCGTCGTCCTTCGCCGGCGGCAAGATCCCGGGCGTCGACCGTATCGAGCTGGTGTGGATCTCCGATCCGCAGACCGCCATGTCGGCACTGATCAACGGCGAGATCGATTTCTACGAAGCGCCCAACAACGACTTCCTGCCGCTCCTGGAGAAGGCCAAGGGCGTCAAGCTGATGAAGACCGGCAAGATCGACAGCACGCAGGGCATGATCCGCCTCAATCACCTGCATCCGCCCTTCGACAACGTGAAGGCGCGCCAGGCGATGTACTACCTGATCAACCAGGAGGACTTTTTACGCGCCATCGTCGGCGACCCGAAATATTACCATGTCTGCCCGGGCCTGCTGACCTGCGGCGGCCCGTACGAGAATGACGGCGGCACCGCCTTCATGAAGGAATACAATCCCAAGAAGGCGATGCAGCTCCTGAAGGAGGCTGGCTATAAGGGCGAGCCGATCACCGTGCTGGCCGCCACCGACCACGCCACCATCACGCCGGCCACGCAAGTGCTGATCCAGGCGATGCGCGAGGCCGGCATCAATGTCGACGCGCAGTCGATGGACTGGGGCTCGGTGGTGTCGCGGCGCGCCAAGAAGGAGCCGCCGGCGCAGGGCGGCTGGAACATCTTCGTCACCACCTCGGGCGGCGTCGGCTCGGCCAATCCCGTGCTGCATACCTGGATCGGCGCGGCCTGCGACAAGGGCCTGTTCGGCTGGCCCTGCGATCCCAAGATCGAGGAGCGGCGCAACGCCTTCGGCATGGCGTCCAGCGAGGATGACCGCAAGAAGATCGCCAAGGAGCTGCAGACCCGCGCGATGGAGGACGTGGTGTTCTTGCCGTTCGGCCAATGGGACACGCCGCTCGCCTATCGCGCCGACAAGATCGACGGCATCGTGCCCAACACCGGCCTCGCGGTGCTGTGGGGCATTACGAAGAAATAGGCAACCGTGACCTTTGCCGTTCATGCTCCTCTCCCCCTTGGGGGAGAGGCTGGGTGAGGGGGTAATGCAGGAGACAGTCTTGGCGACCCCCTCACCTAACCTCTCCCCCAAGGGGGAGAGGAACTTGACGCCTGACTGGCGCGCTCCCAGCGATGAGCCGAGGTCGTGACCGCCTACATCGTGCGCCGTCTCTTCGCCGTCCTGCCGGTGATGGCGGTGGTGGCGCTGTTCGTGTTCTTCCTGCTGCGCTTCGCGCCGGGTGATCCGGCGGCGATCATCGCCGGGGATGATGCGACGGCCGAATCGATCGCCGCCATGCGCGCCAAGCTCGGGCTCGACCGGCCGGTGGTCGAGCAGTTCGCCGTCTGGCTATGGGGCCTGCTGCACGGCGACATGGGCGTGTCGATCTTCTCCAACCTGCCGGTGACGCGGCTGATCGCCCAGCGACTGGAGCCGACCCTGGCGCTGACGCTCAGCACGCTGTTCGTGTCGGTGGGCCTCGCCGTTCCGATCGGCGTCGTGGCCGCCTGGAAGGCGCGCCAGCTCGTCGATCGCGTGGTCATGGGCTTCGCCGTGCTGGGCTTCGCCATGCCGGTGTTCGTGCTGGCCTACATCCTGATCTATTTCTTCGCCGTCCAGTGGCAGCTTCTGCCGGTGCAGGGTTACCAGCCGATCGGCGAGGGTTTGTGGCCCTTCGTGCAGAGCCTGATCCTGCCTTCGGTGGCCCTGGGCGTCACCTACATGGCGCTGATCGCGCGCATCACCCGCGCCTCGATGCTGGAAGTGCTGCAGCAGGACTATATCCGCACCGCCAATGCCAAGGGCCTGGCGACCGATCGCGTGCTGCTGCTGCATGCGCTGAAGAACGCCGCCGTGCCGATCGTCACCGTGATCGGCATCGGTATTGCGCTGCTGATCTCGGGCGTCGTGATCACCGAGACCGTGTTCAACATCCCGGGCCTCGGCCGCCTCACCGTCGATGCCGTGCTGAAGCGCGACTACCCCATCGTGCAGGGGCTGATCCTGGTGTTCGCCGCGGCCAAGGTCGTGGTCAACCTGATCATCGACATCTCCTACGCCTTCCTCGATCCACGCATCCGCTACTGACATGGCCATCCTCGTCGAAGACCTCGCCCCGCCGCGCCGCTTTTCGCTGGCGACAGCCATCCGGCGCAATCCGACGATCGCCTTCGGCGGCCTGCTGCTGGCGGCCCTGATCGTCATGGCGATCCTGGCGCCGCTGATCGCCACCAGCGATCCGTTCAAGATCGCGCCGGTCAACCGGCTGCGGCCGCCGTCGGAGCGCTGGTGGTTCGGCACCGACCAGTTCGGCCGCGATGTGTTCTCGCGCACCGTCTATGGCGCGCGCGTGTCGCTGATCGTGGGCCTCTCGGTCGCTGCCTTCTCGAGCCTGCTCGGCTTGGCGCTTGGCCTGGCCTGCGGCTACTTCCGGCGGATCGACGGATGGGTCATGCGGGTCATGGATGGCCTGATGGCGATCCCCTCGATCCTGCTGGCCATCGCGCTCATCACCCTGACGCGGCCCGGCCTCGGCATCGTGATCGTGGCCATCGTCATTCCCGAGGTGCCGAGGGTCGTGCGCGTGGTCCGCGCGGTCGTGCTCTCCATCCGCTCCCAGCCTTATATCGAAAGCGCCATCGCCGGCGGCACGAAGAATGCGAAGCTGCTGCTGCGTCACGTGCTGCCCAACACCTTGGCGCCCCTGATCGTTCAATCGACCTATGTCTGTGCCTCGGCCATGCTGATCGAGGCGGGCCTGAGCTTCCTGGGCGCCGGCGTGCCGCCGGAAGTGCCGAGCTGGGGCAACATCATCGCCCAGGGCCGCACCTTCTTCCAGATCGCGCCCTGGACCATCCTGATCCCCGGCACGTTCCTGGCCATCACCGTGCTGGCGGTGAACCTTTTGGGCGACGGGCTGCGCGACCGTCTCGACCCGCGGTTGGCGAGACGGCTGTGACCGCCATCCTCGAAGTCCGCGACCTGCACACGCAGTTCAATACGCTGGACGGCGTCGTGCGCGCGGTCGACGGCGTGTCGTTCGCGCTCGCGCGCGGCGAGACCTTGGGCATCGTGGGCGAATCCGGCTGCGGCAAGTCG
>DATHNU010001166.1:0-12467 GCA_035485695.1 Reyranella sp.
GTATGGACGCAATAGGCCAGCGCATAGGCCATGGCCGAGCGGTTGCGCAGCACCGGGCGGAAGTCGAACAGCGCCGGCTGCTGGCCGGCGGGCCGCGCGGGCGGCTGCCGTGCCGGCACGACGAGCGCCACGGTGAGCCAGGCGATGGCAGCACTCGCGCCCGCAAGTATGAAGGCGGCGCGCCAGCCGGCGTGCTCGGCGATCAGGTCGCCGCACAGGAAGGAGAGCGCGCCCGAGATGCCGATGCTGGCGGCGTGGCCGGTGACGGCGCGCGACATCATCCTGGCGTCGACCTGGTCGGCCAGCAGTTTCAGGCCGGTCATGTAGGTGCCCGCCCATCCGAGGCCCGTGAGTGCGCGCAAGGCCATGGCCGACCAGAAGCCGTCGGCCAGAAGACCGAACAGCAGGTGACCCAGCACCGAGCAGCCCACGCCGAACAGATAGACGCGCTTGGCGTCGACCCGGTCGGTCAGGGTGACCAGCACCGGCACGGAGACCATGTAGGCGGTGTAGAAGATCGCGGTGATCCAGCCGGCCTCACTGTTGCTGAGCGACCAGCGGCGCATCATCCCGGGCAGCAGCGCGGGCCAGAAATAGGCACCGATCTGCACCATGACCTGCGCGGCGCAGACGACGGCGACCAGCCGCGCCGCTGAAACGCGCGGTGCCGCGGCGTCAGTCGGCATGGGCGGCACGGCGCGCGCGCAGCAGGCAGAGCGCGAGGCAGGCGGAAACACTGAGCGCCGACGACACCAGCAGGACGCCCCCGCGCGCGATGGTGATGATGCCGTTGCCGGAACCGTGCAGGAGGGCGAAGGCGCTCGACGCCCAGGCGAGCGTCTGCGTCGAGCCAAGGACGATGATCGTGAAGAGTCGACGGGTAATCACCGTCTTCAGCCGCAGCAATCCTTTGTCTCGGCCTTGACCGCCGGCGCGCAGCAGCCGCTCGCCGACGCTGCGGCGGCTGGGACCTCGCAGCCCGAGCCGCTCGCGGCCAACGGGCCAGGCCCGCTGCACACGCCCGTTTCCGGCAGCACCAGCTCGACCTTGCGCGCCGCCTCATGATCGCCCGCGATCTCGGCCGTGATCGAGCGGACCTGCTCGTAGCCGGTGAGCATCAGGAAGGTCGGCGCCCGGCCATAGGACTTGATGCCGGCGAAGTAGAAGCCGGGCTCGGGCTGCGCCAGCTCGCGCGCGCCGTGCGGGCGCACGGTGCCGCAACTATGTTCGTTGGGATCGATCAGCGGCGCCAGCGCCGGCGGGCATTCGAGCGCGGGATCGAGCGCCAGCCGGATCTCGCGCAGGAAATCGAGCTGGGGCCGCAAGCCGGTGGCGACCACCAGCTCCTCGACAGTGACATAGCGGCCGCAGCAGGCCGAGCCGGCGCCGACGCGCAGGCGTTCGCCGTCGCGGCCGAGGTGGGAGACCCGGAAGCCCTTCTCGACCCGGATCTTGCCGGCCGCCACCAGCACGGCGAAGGCGGCACCCAGCGCACCGCGCGCGGCGAGCTTGTCGTTGGCGCCGCCACCGAAGGCCTTTTCCGGCGCCTCGCCGCGCAGCAGCCAGTGGATCTCGGTGGCCGGTGCGTCGTCCTTCAATCGCGCGAGATCGATCAGCGTGCCGATCGCCGAATGACCGGCGCCCAGCACGGCGACGGCCTTGCCGGCATAGCGGGCGCGGTCGCGGCCCAGCACGTCGGGCATGCCGTAGGCGACGTGCGCCTGGACGTTGGCCTCATCCTCGCCGATCGCCGGCAGGCCGCCGGCGCCGGCCGGGCCGGGCGCGAACCACGTACCGGTGGCGTCGATCACCGCTTCGGCCAGCAGCGTCTCGGGGCCCTTGCCGTTCCGGTAGCAGATCTCGAAGGGCGCCGCCTCGCGGCCCCTGGTCTTCACCTTGTCGAAGCCGACGCGTCCGACGCTGGTGACACGGCTGCTGGTGCGGATGCGGTCCTTCAGGACCGTGCGCGTGGCCAGCGGCTGGAGATATTGCTCCACCAGCTCGGCGCCGGTCGGATACTGGTCGGGTTGCGGCTTGTTCCAGCCCACGGCGTCGAGCAGGCGCCCGGCCGCGCGATCGACATTGTATTCCCAGGGCGAGAACATGCGGACATGACCCCACTGGCGCACCGCGTGGGCGACATCGGGGCCGGCTTCGAGCACGACCGGCGCCATGCCGCGCTCCAGGACATGGGCTGCGGCGGCGAGGCCGACGGGGCCGCCGCCCAGGATCGCCACGGTCTTGGTGCTGGTCTCGGTCATTGCGGTCCTCCGGTTCTGCTGGAATTATCGAAATAGATCGGCAAAAAAACTCAGGCAGCCTTGTTCGGCAGGATGCCCGGCGCGCAGGTTCCCTCCGCGCAGCATTCCTCGACCAGGTAGTCGACCAGGCCCCGCATCAGTCCGTAGTTGGTGTGGCACACGAGGGTCGTCCCCTCGCGCGTCTGAGTGACGAGGCCGACGGCGATCAGCGCCTTGAGGTGATGCGACAGCGTCGAGGCCGCGATGTCGATCTTGGCCTGCAGGCGGCCGACCGGCAGTCCCTCCGCCCCTGCCCTCACGAGGAGCCGGTATATCTTCAGGCGGGTCGGGTTGCCCAGCGCTTCGAGGCGGGCGGCGGCGTCGTCGAGCTTCATGATATCTTACCTAGGGAACATGGCCGCGCGAGTCAACCGTATTTCCAGAAATATGGAATAATAGATACTGCTCGGCAAAGCAGGCGCGGTGCCCGCTGGGGCGTGCGCCTGGAGTCGCCCCTGGAGGTCCCTATAGATCGCCGCGGCGCGCGATGATGCAACGCGTCGAACACGCGGGCGTTGCGTCGGCGCGAGCCTAACCGGCGCCCTGTATTTGGGGGTGCGCGATGCCACTTGTGCGGCCGCCGACCGTTGTTGCGCAGGGCCCCTCCGGGGCTGTCCCAAGGGAGGTAGACAATGCGCAACGTCAAATGGCTGCTGGCGACGGGCCTGATCGCCGCGGCCACATCCGGCTGTGTCGAAACGACCACCGCCGGCAACAGCTATCCGCCGCCGGTCGCCAGCAACGGCCCCTACTACACCAACAACCAGGCGAGCCCGAACGGCGCCCAGACCTACCGGGATGTCAACGGCAATCTGGTCTACCGCGATGCCAACGGCAACGTCGTGCGGGCCGATGCACGCAGCGGCAACGCCTACACGCCGGCGCCGAACGGCTATTACCGCGACGCCAACGGCAACATCGTGCCGAACGGCTCGCCGCGCGGCAACAATACCAACGTGCCGGCGCCGAACGGCTATTACCGCGACGCCAACGGCAACCTGGTGGCCAACAACGGCTACCAGCGCGACATCAACGGCAGCGCCGCCGTGCCGGCCGGCTACTATCGCGACGCCAACGGCAACATCGCGCCGAACGGCCAGCGCTAAGGCACAATCCGATGCCGGCTCCCGGTGCGAACCGGGAGCCGCTCCTGCGGTTCCACCTGATTTTCCGCTCTACGCCGTCGTGACGTGCACCAGCATGTCGTTGTCGTCGAAATCGTCGGCGGCGCACCGCCGATGCGGAGAATCATCGAAAGATATTCAGGCAAAAATCTCAGGCCGCCTTGTTCGGCGGGAAGCCCGGCGCGCGGCTTCCTTCCGTGCACCAATCCTCGACCAGGTCGTCGATCAGGCTGCGCCTGAGGTCGGCGTTGGCGTGCTACATGAGGGTCGTTTCCTCGTGCGTCCGGCTGACGAGGCCGACGGCGCGAGCGCCCGTCCGAAATCGCCTTTGCTCGATCGCTTCGACCGCGTACGAGACTTCAGAAGATCGGAAAAAGCCTGTTCAGGACGAACAGCCCGATCAACAGAGCGACGCCGATGCCCAGGCTCCAGCCGATCAGCTTCTTCTCGATCGGCAGAAGAGGTTCGACGGCATCGCTGGAGAGTTCTTCCTTGAGCGACCGCAGGTCCGACATGACGACCCTTCCCTTTCTGCATCAGCCGACCGTCGGCGGTTTCACGCCGGCGAAGAACAGCCAGGAGATCAGCAACCCGACCCAGATCACGAAGCCGAAGAGGCTCACGGCATAGACGGCCGCCAGCTTGCCCAGGCCCTGTTCCCAGAGCTTGCGGAAGTTCGACAGCACGCCGATCGAGAAGAAGGTCAGGATGAAGAAGATCACGCGGAAGACGTTGCTCTCGGCGACCGCGCTGTTGAAGCGCGGGGTCGTGCCGCCGTCGATCGACAGGGCGATCACCAGTCCGACGATGAAGGTGACCAGGAACCCGAGGATGAACTTGGGGAAGCGCTGCCAGATCTCGATCGGCTTCGCCCGGGCGCTGCCCGGCACCCTGTTGATGTGGTTGGTCCAGATATAGCCCAGAACGAAGGTCCAGACGCCGATGAAGATGTCGATGAACACCTTCACCGTGGCGGTGGTCGCGAGGATCCAGCCCGGCTGGTAGTTGATTCCCTCGGTGGCGGCTTTTGCGACGATGAGGGCGTCGGCGATGCCGCCGGCCGCCAGCGCCGCGCCGTCGGTCTTGACGGCAAGACCCAGCCAGGCGCCGGCGACCAGGGGCTCCTGCCACAGGAAGGTCTGGGCGAGGAACGGCAGGACGAGCACTTCGACGACGGCGAAGATCACCACCAGGGAAGAGACCAGCACCGGCACGACCGGACGCGCGCGAATGGCACCGCCCGTCGCGATGGCGGCGGCGACGCCGCAGACCGAGATGCCCGACGCCAGCGGCGCCGCCCATTCGCGGCTGAAGCCGAACCATTTGCGGGCCACGAAATAGACCACGGCCCAATAGATCAGATAGGCCTCGACGATGGCGGCGAGGCCGCGCAGCAGGAGCGACGTCGCGAGATTGAGCTTGCCGACCGCCGTCACGGCGAGCGAGGCGCCGATGATGACGATCGCGATCTTGATATAGAGCTCGGGACGGATCGCCGTGCCCAGCCAGCCCGCGAGGCGCGGAAAGAAGTTGGCGATCACCAGCCCGAGCGCCAGGGCAACGATGTAGCCGCCCTCATTGGTGAGCTTCAACGACCAGGTAATGCCGAACTTCTTGAAGTCCGCGGGCGTCACGGCGGCGAGGTTGGCCTGGCTGCCGACGATCCAGCTGCCATAGGTCAGGAAGAAGACGACCGTGAAGGCGACGGCGAAGCGCCGGATGTCGACCTTCAGCGAGGCGGCCGCCGCGCCGAGGACGGCGAGAAGTGCTGCGTAGGTGACGATCAGCGCGCCGAATCCGCCCAACGCGGCATAGGTCTTGCCGAAGGGCGCGAGCGCCTGGCCGGGCGAGGTCCAGACCGACGTCGTGACGACCCAGCCCAGCAGGTCGGGACCGATTGTGCCCAGCAGGCAAAGCGCGAAGATGCCGGCGCCCACGATGACGGCGATCCAGTCCTCGCTCAGTTCCACCGGGGAAGCGTCGCGTGCAACGGCAGTCGTATCGGTCATGTCGTGATCTTGTGCGTCATGCGCCGTGAAGGCGCGGGATCTGTCGCCGCCAGACTCCGATCGCTGGTCATGAGCGTCAATGAAGTGTTCTTGTTCAGCGAACCGACGACGACGGAACGATCTTCTGCCACGTGCGTGCCTGAAAGATCGATTTCACTTCACACGGCTCAGAGCGGCAGCGCCCGACGCCCAACCGTCGCTCCGTTCGAGATCGCCACCGTCGGTGAAGAGGTAACGCAGGATGCGCTGCCCGAGGGCGGCGACCTGCGGCGAGCCGCGCCGGCGGGCCGCTCGATCGGCACGTCGATCTCGCGCTTTATCACGCCGCCCTCGATCGACACGACGCGATCGGTGCTGTCGATCACCGCATCGGCAAGCCGTGTCTCGCAACCTCTGCCGTTCGGGCAGCGGATCTCGAAAGCCGCCGGCTACGGCCCTCGCTACTCGGGCGTCCCCGCCGCGCAGCTCCAGTTCGAGGCATCGGTGATCTCTCCCGTCCCGCGATAGCGCGCCTGCTGCGGGTAAGGGCACAGCGGCAGCCGGTGCTGCACCGGGCTTTCCGGCCGGGTGCTCGCCTGGATGGCATCCGGCGCCTTGCCGTGCTCGACCCAGGCCTCGAGGGCGGACAGCGTGTCGAAGCGGTCCGGGGCGGGGCCGCCGCTGCAATGGTGCATGCCCGGCACGAGGAACAGCCGAACGTTCTGCTGCGTGCGCTCGATACCCTGTTGCTGCTCGGCAAGCTCGCGGTAGAACGCAACGGATTGCGACGCCGGGATCGAGGGATCGCTCGCGCCGTGATAGAGGATCATCTTGCGCCCCTGCGCGATGAACGGCTTGAGCTGCGCCGGATCGCGCGTCTGCCCCTCGGCGTAGGTCGCCTCCATCATCGCCAGCATCTTGTCGCCCACCGTGTTGGTGGCCGGATCGACATCCAGGTCAGCGACCGTCGCGCCGGGCCCAAGGCCCAGCCAATAGGTCAAGGCCTCCTTCACCAGCGCCCACGACCGCGGCGCCGCCTTGGGGTCCGCCTTCCACGGCGCGGCCAGATCGGAGAGGTCCGGCGCGGCACGCCCGGTCACGTTGAAGGCAAGACCCTGAAGCCCCGACAGGTCGGTGATCGCCCACGGGCCGAACACGATCCTTCCCTGCGTATCGCGGAACGGCGAGGTGTAGCTCTTGAGCACCCGCACCTGGTCCGCATTCAGGCAGGCCTCCGTCTCGCCGGCGCGGCAGAGCAGGTCCTCGGCATGGACCGGGCAGGACGCGGGCGCCTGAACGAGTCCGTCCTTCGCGCCATCGATCGCATCGCAGCGCCCGGTCACCCGCGCGTCGATCGCCGCGATCGTGGCTTCGGGGATGTAGGCGGCGGGGGACGAGAGCGCCGCCTTCTGCACGACGGCGCGCGCCGCGTAGGTATGGAAACTCATCATCGGATCGCCGGCGATCACCCCTTGATAGTCCTCGGGGTAGCGCCCGGCCTCCATCATCGCCATGCGTCCTCCGGTCGAGCAGCCGTCGAAATAGGCGTGCTCCACCTTGGCGGCGTAGTAGGCCTCGGCGAAGGCCTTTCCGGCGACGGTGACGCCGTGCGCCGCGCGATGGAAGAAATCGGTGATCTTCGCTGTGTCCGGCCTGCCGTCCGGCAGGCGCGTCCACTGGGCGGTGGTGCCGTCGCCGACATGGCCGGTGTCGGTCAGGATCGTCGCGTAGCCTTTGCCCAGCGCCGAACTGCGGTCCGTGACGTTGGCCGAGGGCACCAGGCTGCCTGCGTTGCCGCCGACGCCCAGGAACAGGAAGCGTTGTTGCCAGGCCTCGGGCAGTTGCAGGGCGAAGCGCGCAAGTCCCTCGGCCACGCCCGCGCCCTTGGTGACGACAGTGCCCTGCACGTCGCAGTAGGCCGGCGCCGTTCCCGTCGCCGCCACCGGCTTCGCCTCGGTCACGCTGACATCCGGGACGTGCAGCGCGTTCAGCGCCTCCACGCTGCATGACGGCGCCGCCCGGACCGATGCGGCGGCGCCGACGATACCGACCACCGCGCCGATAGCGGCAAGACCGATGCGCATGGTTCTTCCTCCCGTGATCCCTTACGGCGGCCTCTAGCACGAACGGGAACGACGGCCTATCCGACAGAAGCGAGGTGATCGACTGGTCGGTTCCGCCCTGTCCGTTTCGGGTCATCGTCCCGCTTTGTCCGCCGCCCAGTGATCAGGGCTGTTCTCGCAGTCGCTCGCCAACCCGTGAACACCCCGCCGGCAAGCTGCGGGCACTATGCGAGGTTGAAACGTGGCAGCGGCGTCCGGCCGATGCTAGGTTTCGCCCATGCCCGTGCATTGGACAGTCTCGCATCCGCAGCGACTGGTGGTCGCGGTCGCCAAGGATCAGGTGACGGTGGCCGACATCGAGCAGTATTTCGCCGGCGTCACCGCCGACGGCGCCATGGCCTACCGCAAGATCTTCGAGATCACCCACACGCCGATGGCGCTTTCCGAAGAGAACCTCAAGGCGCTCGGCCAGCGCGTCATGTTCTACGCCCAGCACGGCCAGATCGGTCCCCTGGCGATCGTCGCGAGCTCCGACGAGAGCTTCGCGCAGGCCCGGACTTTCGCCGCGGCGGCGCCGGCCCGCCGGCCGCTCGCGATCTTCCGCGAGCTGCATGCCGCGCGGCAGTGGCTCGATGCCCAGCCGACGCCCGAGGGTTCTTCCTAGAGCAGCTCCCGTTTCAATCGACGCGCGTCGTGGTCTTCTGGGCTGCGGCCCTCATTGCTGGGAGCGCGCCACTCCAGTGGCGCTCATGGCCTGCCTCATCCACGAAGATGCGCCACTTAGCGCGGAGGTTACTCCGCGTGCAGTGGCGCGCTCCCAGCAAAGAAGACGCGCCGCTAGTTCGCGTTCTCCACCGGCGGCGGCGTCCAGGCGCCTTCGAGGACGGCGGCCTTGGGCCAATAGGCGCGGAGATAGAGCGAGAAGTCGCCGTTCTCATCGGCCTGCCTGGGCGCCGGCAGCCAGTTTGCCAGCAGATCGTCGGGCGGCGGATCGGCCTGCACGTAGATGGTGAGCGAGCCGTCAGGGCCGTACTTCAGGTCCTTGGTTTTGGTGCCGATGGAGTAGCGACCGGCCGCGTTGGGCGCGAAGAAATGGTGCTGGTTGTAGAGCGTCAGCGACCAGAAGCCGTTGACCGGCGGCGTCAGTCCCTTGGGAAATGTCACGGTGTAACGGTTGCGGCCGTTCAGCCGCGCGCCGGCGCCGTCGAAGTCCTGGTAGAAATACTTGGTCTCGTTGGGCGCGTTGACCAGGATGTTGGATTTGGCGACGGCGGTGCGCGCAAAGTAATCGGTGCCGAACGCGGCCTCGTTGGAAATCGTGCTCCACTGATAAGGCAGTTGCTGGCCCCAGACGCGGAACTGGAACAACGGCGCCACCAGATTGTTCTCGGCGTCGACGGCGGCCCTGGTCATCGCCTCCTGCCGCCGCGGATCGGTCTTGGCCGCTTCGAGTACGGCGCGGATCTGGGCATAGCGTGCTTCCTCGCCCGACAGCGGCGGCGCGTCGGCCAGCACGGCGGCGATCTGCTCGACGAACTTCTCCGGCGCGACCCACTTCACTTCGTCTTCGCCGCTGTCCGGCGCCGGCCCCTGCGGAATCTTGCTCCAGTCGATGCTCTTCATCGTGCCGTCGAATTCCGCCAGCGGATACATCACGACCTGGCGCAGCGGGGCCTGGACGGCGCGTTTGTCCTCCGGCGTTTCGTCCTGGAAGATGCGCGGCACGACCACGCCTGTATTGGTCGAAGCGCGGAACACCTTGGTGATGCCCTTCGGCGTCTCGCCTTTCCAGTTGGGACCGGCCAGCAGGTAGAAGCCCGGCTTGGTGTCGTACATCTTGCCCAGCTGCACGAAACTGTCGGTGCGCAGGTCGACCGCCTGGTAGACCCAGAAGCGATCGCCGAAATCCGGCACCTGGATCACGACCGGCGAGACGTCGAGCGCCAGCACGCCCAGGCCGTAGACCACGTCCTGGTTGGGACAGGCGACCAGGCGTTCAGCCGGATCGACATAGTCGGTGATCATGCCCAGGCGGTTGAGCGGCGCGCTGACGGTCGGGCCGGAGCGCACCATCTTGGTCACCGGCGCGGCGGCGAGCCGGCGGTTGTAGAGGTTGACCATCGGCCAGGCCCAGAAATAGGCATCGCGCGCGACCAGGGCGGCATAGTCGTCGGTGATCTTCACCCGCGCGTCGGGGCCAGGCGGCGTCGCAGACGGCGGCGGCGCAGAGGGTGAAGGGCGTGCCGGCGACGACGGCGGCACGGCGGATTGCGCCGACGCCGTTATCGACATCAGGCAAGTGGCGCCGAGCAGCGCGGCGCGGACGTTCGTGATCATGACTCCCTCTAGCAATGGAAAGCGGCGATCAAGTGTCCAATCCGCCGGGTTGCAGCCCCCGTGCTGCCATCCGCCAGGCCGATTTAAACAACCGGTAGTGTTGTCGATCCCTGCGCATCATCGACGCAAAGCCGGATTGTCGCAGTCTTCCAATCCAAGGTTTGGGTGAGGGTGATCTCGCCATTCACGCGATGTCATCCCGAGCGTAGCGAGGGACCTTTACTGGGGCCTTGAAGGTCCCTCGCTGCGCTCGGGATGACACCTGGTTTTGACGACGCAATCATCGGAGCGCGGACCTCCAGGTCCGCTCATGTAGTCGTATCGACAAGAAAGATGCGGACCTGGAGGTCCGCGCTCCGACAAGACAAGCACTATCGGTCGATTCGCCGCTGCAACCGGGCGGTGTTAGGCTCTTCGGACAATGTACGGGGGCGTCTCAATGCGATCGATCTTGACCGGAGTTTCAGCGGCCCTGCTGGTGATCGGGCTGGCCACGGCTTCATGGGCGCAGAACGGACTCGAACGCTTCGAGAAGGACATCAAGCCGCAGCTCGAGCTGAAGAAGTTCACTTACGCGAGCGCGGCGCCGCTCGGTGACCAGGGCTTCGTCCTGAACGACGTGGTGGCGGTGATACCGGCCAACCAGGCGACCGGCGACAAGGAAAGCACGGTCAAGATCCAGAAGGTGACGGTCGAGGAGCTCGATTTCGACCGCATGAAGAAGACCGACAAGGACGACGAGGCGCCGCGCTTCGCCAAGCTCAAGCTCGAGGGCATGACCGGTGACGACGAGATGTTCACGGCGCTGGCGCCCTACGGCGTGCCCAACGTGCCGTTCGATATCGCGCTCGACTACCGCATCGATTCGGCGGCCAAGGTGCTCGACCTCAAGACGCTCCAGATCAACATGCGCGGCGAAACCAAGATCACGCTGGCCCTGGTGGTCGACGGCATCAGCGACAAGTCGGGCATGGCCGGCGCCAAGGACGACGGCAAGCTGCGCAGCGCTTCGCTGACCATCGACGACAGCGGACTGCTGGCCAAGCTGCTGACCGCCTACGCCAAGGAGGAAGGCACCAAGCCGGACGAGATCGTGCAGTCGCTACGGGCGGCCATCGCGGCCTTCGCGGTGCAGCAGGGGCCGCCGACCTTGAAGGCGCTGGATGCCGTGACTTCCTTCATCGCCGACTGGAAGGCGCCCAAGGGACCGCTGGCCCTGGGCCTGAAGCCCGAGAAAACCGCGGGGCTCGCCGACCTCGACAAGGTCATGGTGCCCGATGCGCTCACGACCATCTTCGGCTTCACCGCGACCTATCCCGGCACCAAGGAGGGCGCGGCCAAGGAGGGCGCGACAGCGGCGAAGTAGATGAAACGACGCGCGCTGCTCGCCGGCGGACTCCTGCTGCCGGCCTTGCCGGCGGCGGCGGAGGACGTCTATCCGTCGCGGCCGATCCAGATGATCGTGCCCTTCCCGCCGGGCGGCGTGGCCGACATCACCGGCCGGCCGGTCGCCTACGTGATGGGGCGGCTGCTCAAGCAATCGGTCGTGGTGGTGAACAAGGCGGGCGCCGGCGGCTCGGTCGGCGCCGCGCAAGCCGCCCGCGCCGCGCCCGACGGCTACACGATCCTGATGGCGCTATCGTCGATCTCGGTGCTGCCGGTGGCCGACAGGCTGCAGGGCCGGCCGGCCGCCTATGAGCTCGACCAGTTCGCCCCCATCGCGCTGGTCAGCGCCGATCCCACGGTGCTCGTGGTACGCGCCGACGGTCCCTACAAGACGCTGAAGGATCTGGTCGACGCGGCCCGGGAGAAGCCCGGCACGATCAACTACGGCTCATCGGGCGTCTACGGCACCCTGCACGTGGCCATGGAGATCTTCGCCGCGGCCGCCGACATCAAGCTGTTCCATATTCCCTACCAGGGCGGCGGACCGGCGGTAGCCGCCCTGCTGGCGGGCCAGATCGATGCGCTGGCGTCCGGTCCGTCGGCAGCGATCGGCCAGATCAAGGCGGGCAAGATGCGCGCGCTCGCCGTGTGGGGCGACAAGCGACTGGCCGCGCTGCCCGACGTGCCCAGCATGAAGGAGCTGGGCTACGACGCCACCTTTTATATCTGGTCGGGCCTGTTCGCGCCGGCCGCCACGCCGCAGCCGATCCTGTCCGTGCTGCGCGATACCGTGAAGCGGACGGTCGAGGACGCGGAGTTCAAGGACGCGATGGCCAAGGTCGAGACGCCGATCGCCTATCTCGACGCCCCGGCCTTCAAGACCTTCCTCGACCGCGACGCCGAACGGCTGCGCGTCGCGGTCGAGCGCATCGGCAAGGTGCCGGAGAACTGAGCAACGCTCCCTCAGACTCCCTCTCCGCCGCGTGAGCGCTTTCACAAGCGCGTAAGCGGGGGAGAGGGTGGGGCCCATTGCGAAGCAATGGGAGGGTGAGGTGGTGTTTCGTCCAAAAAAGATTTGTGGGTTGCAGGCATCGCGGCCCACCTCACCCTCCCGCGCTTCGCGCGGGCCCCTCCCTCTCCCCCCGCGATGACGCGGGCGGAGAGGGCCTCTGACGATGTGCGAAGAGTCGCGTTAGCTGACGTAAGGCCGGCGCAGCCGGTCGATCTCGGCCTGGCTTGGCGTGTAGGGCGTGGCCGCCGGATCGAAGC
>DATHNU010001167.1:0-6634 GCA_035485695.1 Reyranella sp.
AGCCGGCGGTGCAGCGCGCCATCCGCTCGGTGGGAGTTGAGCCCGTCAACATCGTGCCGCTGTCGGGCCCCTCGGCCGATCTGCAGGCCAAGCTCGACCTCAAGGCCATGCACCAGACCGTCCGCTGGTTCCATATCGACGGCGAGCACACCGGCACCGCAGTCTATCGCGAGCTCGAATTCGCCAACCGCATCGTCAACACCGACGGCATCGTGGTGATCGACGATTTCTTCTCGCCGCGCTATCCGGCAAACACCACCGAAGCGATCCGCTATCTCGAGAAGAACCCGTTCCATTTCCGCCTGCTCGCCGTCGGCTTCAACAAGGGCTATCTCTGCCGTCCCGAGAGCCTGCCGCGCTACATGGACTTCATGGCCTCGGGCATGAGCGGCGCGCTTTCGACCTATGGCGCCAAGACGACGATCTTCAAGACCACCGGCCCGTGGGATACCGACGCCGTCGGCATCACCGACTATGTCGACGATGCCGGACCGATCGCCGGGCCCGACAACGAGCCGCAGCGCTGGCACATGATGCGCACCCGCCACGTCTGGGGCCCGATGCGGCATCTGCAGAACGGCTGGCGGATGTTGAAGGGGAGATAGGCATCGCCGTCTCATGTTCCTCTCCCCCTTGGGGGAGAGGTTAGGTGAGGGGGTCAACTCGAAGATTTCCTCCTGCATCACCCCCTCACCCAGCCTCTCCCCCAAGGGGGAGAGGAGAATGAAAGCTAAGCGGCCTTCGCAATCTTCATCTGCTCGTCGAGGTCGTCGGCGATGAAGTTGCGCACGACCTCGTCGAGATCGCGGTCCATCTCGAAGCCGAGGGCGCGGGAACGCCTGGAGTCGATGCCCTGGGGCCAGCCATCGCAGATCTTCTGGATCGCCGGATCATGCTGCCAGATCACCTTGCCGACCTTGCGGTTGCCGGCATGGCGGCCGACCGCCTGCTCGAGTTCCTTGGCCGTAACATTGATGCCGTTCAGCAGGAGCGTGCGGCCCGGTCCGAAGGCGTCGCTTGGCAGATCGTGCAGGCGCATGAAGGCATCGACCGTCTTGCGCGGGCTCAGCACCACCATGATCGTTTGCGGCGTCACCGGGCAGACGACGTCGACGCCGGTCAACGGCTCGCGTACCACCGAGCTCGCCCAGGTCGAGGCCGCCTTGTTGGGCAGGCCGGTGCGCACGCAGATCGTTGGCAGCCGCACGGCGGTGCCGCGCAAAAATCCCTTGCGCGTGTAATCACGCACCAGGAACTCGCCGATCGACTTCTGCGCGCCGTAGGAGGTTTGCGGCGTGAGCGGCGTGTCGTCGGTCACGGCCGGCGGCAGCTCACCGCCGAACGCCGCTAGCGAACTGGTGAAGACGACGCGCGGATTGGTGCCGAGCGCGCGGCAGGCTTCCAGCACGTTGCGCGTACCGTCGAGATTGACCCGGTAGCCCAGGTCGAAATCGGCCTCGGCGCCGGCACTGACCACGGCGGCAAAATGGAACACCGTCGCGGCGCCCTGCACGATCGACTGCACCGTGGCGAAATTGGCGATGTCGCCGGCCAGGGTCTTGACCCGTGCATCGTCGAGGCCAGGGCCGCTCGCCTTGCCGACGTCGAACAGCAGCAGCTCGCTCACGCGCTCGGGCTTGCCGTCCGGTCCGGCCATCGAGCCCTGCTGCAGGATGCGCCGCGCCAGCTTCTTGCCGAGGAAGCCCGCGCCGCCCGTGATCACCACCTTCATGTCGTCTCCATCCCTTAGCTTCCGTGCCGATTCTTTTTCACCGCCGACGAAAGTGTGCACAGATCGGCCTTCACAGTCTATGTTGCGCGCAATGGCGGGAACGAGCGAAATCTTCGTCTTCAAGGATGCCCTGATCGTGCTCGGCACGGCGGCCATCGTGGCGCCGGTGGTGCACCGCCTCAAGATCAGCCCGATCCTCGGTTTCCTGGTCGTCGGCGCGGCCTTGGGGCCGCACGGCCTCGGCCGCCTTGCCGAGCATTCGCGCTACATCGACTGGTTCACCGTCACCGGCGAGAGGCAGATCGCCTTCATCGCCGACTTCGGCATCGTCTTCCTGCTGTTCTTCATCGGGCTGGAACTGTCGATGCGGCGCCTGCTCACCATGCGGCGCCTGGTGTTCGGGCTGGGCTGGCTTCAGGTCGTCGTCACCGCGATTCCGATCGGCCTCGGCGCGCTATGGCTCGGCCAGTCGGGCGCCGCGTCGCTGATCATCGGCGCCTGCGTGGCGCTGTCCTCGACCGCCATCGTCATGGCGCTGCTGTCGGGCCAGCGCCGCATGACCTCGACGACCGGCCGCACGAGCTTCGCCATCCTGCTCGCCCAGGACCTCGCCGTCGTGCCCCTGCTGTTCCTGATCAGCGCGCTCGGCGGACATGCCGAGGGCTCCTCGGTAGCCCAGGGTGTCGCCGTGGCGCTGGTCGAAGCGGTCGCCGCGGTCGGCGTCATCGCCCTCGCCGGCAGGCTGGTGCTGAAGCCGCTGTTCCGCCTGGCTGCCGGCACCGACAATCCGGAATTTTTCATGGCCGCCACCCTGCTGATCGCAGTCGGCTCCGGCGTGATCGCAGCCTATGCCGGCCTGTCGATGGCGCTCGGCGCCTTCATCGCCGGACTGCTGCTGGCCGAAACCCAATATCGTCGCGCCGTCGAGGCCATGATCGATCCGTTCCGCGGCCTGCTGCTGGGAGTGTTCTTCTTCTCGGTCGGCATGCATGTCGATCTCGGCTTCATCTGGCGCGAGCCGCTGCTGGTGGCGGGGGCATTTCTCGCGGTGATCGTGGTCAAGACGGTGCTGCTTGCCCCGCTCTGCCGGCTATTCGGGGTGCCGTGGGCCAACAGCGTCGAAACCGGACTGCTGCTGGCGCCGGGCGGCGAATTCGCCTTCATCGGCATCGGCCTTGCCGTCCAGGTCGGCCTGATCGCCACCGACGTGGCGGCGGGCGTCCTGGCGGTGGTGTCGCTCACCATGATGGTGTTGCCGCTCATCGCCCTGTTTGCGCGCCGCGCTGGCCATTATTTCGCGAGAGAAGTCTCGGCCGATCCGGTCTTCACCGTGCTGCCGCCCGACGACCACGCCAGGCGCGTCATCGTCGTGGGCCATGGCCGGGTCGGCCAGCTGGTCTGCGACCTCCTGGAAAAGCACGACATCGCCTATATCGCCGCCGACCGCGACACCGCCCTGGTCGAGCGCTGGCGACAGCTCGGCCGTCCGATCTATTACGGCGATGCCGCCAATCCGCTGTTCCTGCGCCGCTGCGGCATCGATGAGGCGCTGGGCGTGATCGTCACCCTCGACACCGCCGTCGTCGATGACGTGGTCCGCGCCGTGCGGGCCCGACGGCCGGACGTGATGATCGTGGCGCGCGCTCACGACGCCCAGCACGCCCGTCATCTCTATACGCTGCGCGTTACCGACACGGTGCCGGAAACCATCGAAGCGAGCCTGCAGCTTGCCGAGTCGGCGCTCGTCGGCTTGGGCGTGCCGATGGGTCTGGTGATCGCCTCCGTCCACGAGCGGCGCGAGGCGGTACGACACGAGTTGCAGGCTGCGGCGGGCAGCACGTCGTCGATCACGGAACGGATCCGCCAGGCGCGGCGCGATAGGCCGTCGAGATCATGAGGAGCTCTTGAAAGTCATAAGCTGGAACCTGCTGCGCCTGACCGGCGCTGCCGTCGAGGACGTGGCGGCGCTGATCGGACGCGAGAAGCCGGACCTGATGCTGATGCAGGAGGCGACGAGCCACATGGCGGCGCTGCCGTCGCTGGTCGGCGGCCATTTCCACCGGCTGTCCTGGCTGGGGCGCATCCATGGGTTGGGCGTGTGGAGCCTGCACCGTTTCGCCACGCCGCGCGCACTCTCGCTGCCGGCCTCGCGCCTGCCAGGCCGCCTGCCGCGCCGGCGGGCACAACTCGTCCAGCTGGGTGACATCACCTTTGCCAACGTCCATCTTTCGCACGGCCAGCTGCTGAACCGCCGCCAGCTCGCGCGCATCGCCGCCGCGTTGCGCGGCAAGCCCTCGGCAATCATCGGCGACTACAACATGGTGGGGCCCGTCCTGCTGCCGGGTTTCAGCGATGTCGGCCCGCGCGAGTCGACGCACTTCGCCAGCAACGTCGTGCCGTTCCGCCTCGACCGCTGCCTGGTGCACGGCCTGTCCTGTCGCGCCGCTGCCGCGCTCGCCTTCGGGCCGTCCGACCATCGGCCGATCCGGCTCGAACTCGACGTCGCTGAGGGTTGGGGACTGGGACCGGCCAGCCCGCACGCCCGCTTCCATCGTGCCGCCCGCAAGGACCGCCTGCGGCGTCTCTATCGCTAGGGAGGACGATCATGCTCCTTGATCTCAGTCACATCGGGCAGATCGCCCTGCCCGTGGCCGACGTCGACCGGGCAGAGGCCTTCTACGGGCAGGTCATGGGGCTCCGGAAGCTCTATCGCTTCGGCGACCTGTCGTTCTTCGACTGCGCCGGCGTGCGCCTGCTTCTCGAAAAGGCGGCCGATCCGGGCGCCATCACGTCACGCGGCTGCACCTATTTCCGTTGTGCCGACATCGCGCTCGCGGTTTCCGAACTCAAGAAGCGCGGCCTCACCTTCACCTCACAGCCGCACCTCATCGCCAGGATGGACGACCACGACCTGTGGATGGCGTTCTTCAAGGACCCGGACGGCCATACGCTCGCCCTCATGCAGGAAGCCCCCAAGGGCTACACGCCGGCGTCGCAGAAGCCCGCTTCCTAAAGGTAGGGCTGCAGCAGCCGCGCGGCGCTGTTGCGCAGGCGGATCGACAGGGGATCGCCGTCGAGCTCGGCCAGGGTGAGCCGTCGCGCCGCGGGCGTAACCGCGCCCACGGTGTTGGCGAAGTCGGGATCGTGCAGCTCGACATTGAGCTCGAAGTTGAGCCGGAAGCTCCGCGTATCCCAGTTGGCGCTGCCGATCAGAGTCCAGGAATCGTCGATCACCATGAGCTTGGAATGATCGAACGGCTCGGGCATCAGCCAGACGCGGCAACCGGCCTCGATCAGCGGCCTGAGCGGTATGCGACGCGCCCAGTCGAGAACGGCGTGGTTGGAGTGCTCGGGCAGCACGATGTCGACCTTGACGCCGCGCAACGCGGCAAGGCCCAGCGACAGGGTCAGCGGATCGGGCGGCAGGAAGTACGGCGTCACCACGCGGATCGCCTTGTGGGCGCAGGAGATGGCATGCAGCGCCACGTACTCGATCTGCTCCATATCCTCGTCGGGACCGGACGTGACGACGCGGGCCGTCACCGTGCCGGCTTTCTCCAGCGGCGGAAACCAGTTGTCGGTCAGCAATTTCTCGCCGGTGGTGAACAACCAGTCGTCGGCGAAGGCGTCCGTCAGCTGCTCGACGATCGGTCCCTCGAGCTGGAAATGCGTGTCGAGCACGATGTGCGGCGGGTTGTCGGCGCGGATGTTCTCGGCGCCGATGTTGATGCCCCCGGTGAAGCCGAGGCGGCCATCGATCACCAGAAGCTTGCGATGGTTGCGCAGGTTGACGAACGGCATGCGCAGCGGAAAATACGAATGCAGGAAGCGCGCGACCGGAACGCCGGCGCGGCGCAGGTGATTGTAGGTGCCCGACCAGAAATAGCCGCCGCCGACGCCGTCGATCAGCACCCGCACTTCCACGCCGCGGCGCCGGGCCTGGATCAGGGCCTGGTGGAACGCCTCCCCGGCCTTGTCGGCGCGGAAGATGTAGCTCATCAGCCCGACGCTCTTCTCGGCCGCCGCGATCGCGGCCAGCATGCGGGGATAGGCCTGATCGCCGCTGTGCAGGACCTCGATCCTGTTGCCGGGCTCGCACGGCAGGCCGGTCAGGCGGCCGATGGCGAAATCAAGCGGCGTCAGCGGATCGGTGGGATCCGCCAGGGCCTCCTCCTCGGCCAGGGTGGGCGGCAGGCGCTGGCGGCGCAGCCGCTGGGCGCGCCGCTTGACGCGATTGACGCCCATGGTCGCGTAGAGCAGCGCGCCCAGGAACGGCGACAGCCAGGCGATGCCGATCCACGAGACGGCGGCGCCGACGTTGCGCTTGTAGAGCAGGACGTGGACGGTCACGGCGCACGCGATGGCGACATGCGCCACCGCCGCAAATTCACCCAGCAACCAGCCTAGTTCAGAGCTCACGCGCCCACTATACAGACTCCGCTAGGCGACTGCCTTGATCGTCTTGGCCGTGATGTCGATGATCTCGTCGATCTGGGCCTTCTCGATCACCAGCGGCGGCGACATGGCGATGGCGTCGCCCGACTGGCGCACCATCAGGCCGAGTTCGAAGGCCTTGGTGAAGGCTTCGTAGCCGCGCGTCCCGACCGCACCCTTGGGTGCGAGGTCGATGCCGGCGGCCAGGCCGAGATTGCGGATGTCGGTGACGTTGGGCAGGCCCTTCAGCGAGTGCACGCCGGCTTCCCAATAGGGCGACAGCTCGGCCGAGCGCTCGAACAGCTGCTCATCGCGATAGATGTCGAGCACAGCCGATGCCGCCGCGCAAGCCAGCGGATGGGCCGAGTAGGTGTAGCCGTGGAACAGCTCGATGGCGTTCTCCGGCCCGTTCATCAGGCCGTCGAACACGGTCTTGCGCACGAACACGCCGCCCATCGGCACCGTGGC
>DATHNU010001168.1:0-3363 GCA_035485695.1 Reyranella sp.
GGTCGGCCTGCAGGCCACCACCACCATCGCCGCGGCCACCCAGATCTACCTCCGCTACGACGGCGAGATCGCCACCGGTACCGACAACCATGCGATCAATGTCGGCCTGCGCATGAGCTGGTGACCAGAGCGGCAACGTCCAGCAAGGCCGGCTGACCGCCAGACCGGCCGGATGCTAAGGTTGGTGCGGCGGAGCCGTGCCGGCTCTCTCGGCTGGCTTCGGCAAAGACTTCGGCTCCGGGGCGAGGCGGTGGGAATGTCAAAATCGCAGGACGCTGTCCGTCCATGGCGCTGACGGCCGACATCATTGCCGGCCACCCGGCCCTGCACGGCGCCATCCGCCAGCAATCCCGACTCCTGCTCGAGGCCTACGAGGCCAACCCGCGGCTCGCCTCCGTCTTCGCCACCCAGCAGCGCTGGCTGATGGCGCAGACGGCGCTGGCCTTGCACTTCCGGATCGATGCGGCGGCGCAGCCCGGTGGCCTGTCCGCCGCTCGGTTCTTCGCGGCGATCGCGCAGCACGGCGTGGCCAGCCGCAACACGGCGGACGCCTTCGTGAAGGAGATGCTGAAGTACGGCTATGCGCAGCGCGCGGCGGCCGGCGTCACGGACAGGCGCACCCATCCCCTCGAGCCGACCCAGGCCAGCATCGACGCGGTGCGCGGCTGGCTGATGGTCCATCTGTCGACGCTCGACCGTCTCGACGGTGCCGATGGCGGTGGCCGCCGGCTGGCCATGTTCCTCGGCGACCCGCAAGCGCTCGCCGCCCTGCAGCCGCTGATCGCCGACGGGCTTCTCTCCTCCCGCCAGGTCCGCGCGCCGGAGCGGACCTTCTCGCTGTTCACCTGGCTCGACAATGGCGGCATCGTCATGGACTGGCTGATCGCCGGCATCGAGGACGCCGCGGCGGGCGCCGGGCGCATCCCGACCGGCATCGTGTCGACCGCGGCGATGGCTGAGTGGCTCAAGCTCTCGCGCACGCACCTCGCGCGCAAGCTGCGCGCCGCCGAAGCGATGGGCAGCATCGGCTGGCAGGGCAAGCGCGGCCATTCGGTGATGTGGGTCTCCTCAGGCTTCCGCCGGGAATATGCGACCGCGCAGGCGGTCAAGCTCGCCATCATCGATGCCGCCTTCGACGCCTGCTTTGGACCCAGCGTCGTCGCGGCGGCGGCAACGACGCCGAATTGCACCCAATAAAAGTCGGCTCTTGCGAGACATCGCGAATTGATTGCGGCGTGAGCCGCCCTTAGGTTGCGTGCGTCCGCACGGCGGCGTGAAGCCTGCCGACAATGAAAACCGAGAAGAGAGAGACCGATGCCGATGATGCACGCGCATTGTCGGAGGCGAAGCTTTGCTGGAGCCAGAGGCGACTTGGGGTGGCCGGGCATGGCAACAGCGAAGCTGCGAAGGGCCGTGCGGGTGTGGTTCCTGCTGCGGGCGGTGTTGCCGTCACGAGGGCATCGACGGCAACGGCGCTCGCGGCAGGACCTGCGCATCATGCCGTCACCCTCGGCATGCGCTTCAGCCGGTGAGGCGAAGCACGACTTGGCCGTTGACAACCGACGCGGCGCAATTCTGGCCGGAAAAGCAACCATTTTGGCCGGAGCAACGAGCGCAAGCTCGACCTCGCGGTTCGTCTCGGCTGGCAGCACGAGTTCGCGGACACCGGCCGGCCGATCACCGCGGCTTTTGCCGGCGCACCGGGCAACTCCTTCACCGTGTTCGGCGCAACGCCCGCGCGCGACAGCGCCGTCCTCGGCCTTCAGGCCACCACCACCGTCGCCGCGGCGACTCAGATCTACCTGCGTTACGACGGCAGCGTCGGCGGAGGCACCGACAACCATGCCCTCAATGTCGGCCTGCGCATGAGCTGGTAGGGCCGCCGCGGCGGATCACTCCCGGCCGCGCCCGATATATTGACGCGGTGCTGCGTTGTAGCGGGCGCGGAAGGCGTGGACGAAGTTGGAGACGTGGGTGTAGCCGACGCGGAAGGAAACCTCCTTCAGCGACACCGCGCCCTCCTCGAGCGCCTGCCGCGCATGTTCCAGCCGCTGGTTGCGCAGCGTCTCGAAGGCGGTGGCGCCGAACATCTGGCGGAAGCCGTTGTTGAGCCGTTTTTCGCTGAGGCCTACCGCATCGGCCAGGTCACCGAGTGCGGGCGGATTGCGCATGTCGGCAAGCAGCCGCTGACGCGCCTCCTCGACTGCCGTGCGCTCGCGCGCCGTCAGGCCGCCGCGCTCACGCGGCAGCGGCTGCTCGGCCGCCGCCGCGGCCTGCATCGCCACGAGCTGCAGCACCACGCCTTCCATCATCAGCCGGCGCAGCGGGCCGGTCAGGCGGGGGTTGAACAGGCTGCCGGCCAGGGTGCGCATGAGGGGGGTGCCGGGCGAGGTGACGAGGCAGCTCTGCTCCAGATCGGGATCGACAAGCGGGCGCAGGACGGCCGGCACCTCGCCCTCCAGCAGGCGCTCGACGCGGCCCGGATCGAGCGTGTAGCCGGCCGAATGATAGCGGGTGCCGGCCTTGAAGGTGAAGACGGGAAGCCCGCCCGGTACGCGGTAGAGAAGGCTGCTTTCCGGGGTGGCCGCGGCCAGCGTGCCGTCGAGGAGATCGATATCGGACCGGCCTGCGATCGTGACCTGGCCGGTGAGGTAATCGGCGGGCCGGTGGTTCATGGGCTCGGCCCTGAGGTCGCGATGGACGCGAATGTCGTTCAGGAAGACGTGCAGGGTGGAGGCAACCGGCACCCGCTCGATGGTCGCCTGGTCGACCCCCTCACCCAACAACCACTCGAAATTCGCCACCGCCGTCCGCTCGACTCAACGCAACCGTTGCCACGCCGCCTCTCACAATTTGCATTATTGCACGCTCGCCCTGGTTTCGACAGCCCGGCGCAGTAGTCATGAACGGTCGCAGCCCTCGCGCACAACAAAAAGCCCGGCGCGCACAATCGCCGAGGGAGAATCCCGTTGCCGGATGAGTTATCCTTGTCCCGACTCATGGCTTGGGGGAGACGATGGCAAGGTATGTTTCCGGCAGTGGCCGCGTCCGGCCACCCGGACGCCTCGCCATTCGAGCCTTCTTTGACCTTTTCTTGACAGCGGCCCGCATGAGGAAATGCGCACCGGCCGGTAATCTAGGCACGATTGCGAGGTCGTGCAGGGAGAGGAGCGCGTATCCCTCCGCTATGAGGGCAGCATCGCCGGACAGGACAGCAGCCACGCCCTCATGGCCGGCCTGCGCATGACGTGGTGACATGACAAGGACGGGTCTCCAACGCTTCCTCCGCCTGCGGCCTCCGTCGTTCGCCATCTGGATGGCCGCGGCAGCGCTGGCGATCTATGCCGTGGTGATGCTGTGGCC
>DATHNU010001169.1:0-2185 GCA_035485695.1 Reyranella sp.
CGGCTGTCCATCTTCCTTGGCGGAGGAGCCGGCCTCTGATGCCTTAGAATCGTTCGGCCGCATTCCATATATCGCAGCGTCCGTACCTTTCGAGGCGATCACTTCTGTGCCGATGCGCCTGTTCCGGGCCGCATCGCACGATGCCTCGCTTGTTCACTCGCTTAGCTCAATCCGGTGGGAGCCTTCTGATGGCGATTTCGTTCACGCTCAACGGCAAAGCCGCCACGATCAACGCTGATCCCGACATGCCCTTGCTTTGGGCGATCCGTGAGGTCGTCGGCCTGCACGGCACCAAGTTCGGCTGCGGTGCGGCGCAATGCGGCGCCTGTACGGTGCATATAGAGGGCCAGGCCACTCGCTCCTGCATCACGCCGATCTCCTCCGTTGCCGACCAGCATGTCACGACCATCGAGGGCCTGATGAGCAAGCCGGCCAAGGCCGTGCAGGCGGCCTGGGTCGAACTCCAGGTGCCGCAATGCGGCTATTGCCAGTCCGGCCAAATCATGTCGGCGGCAGCACTACTCGAGCAAAATCCCAAGCCGACCGATGCCGACATCAATGACGCGATGAGCGGCAATATCTGTCGCTGCGCCACCTATGTCCGCATCCGCGCCGCCATCCACGCGGCTGCCCATTCGCTGGAGGGCTGACACCATGAGCGCGATCTTCAGCATCGAACCCGAACCGAAGCCCGCCGCGCTCGGCCGACGCAGCTTCCTGAAAGGAACGGCGGCCTCAGCCGCCGGCCTCACCATCGGCTTTTACTGGGCCGGGCCGACGCGGCGCTCGCTCGCCGCCACCGCCGGCGCGTTTGCCCCGAATGCCTTCCTGCGCGTGGCGGCTGACAACAGCGTCACGGTCATCGCCAAGCATCTCGAGATGGGCCAGGGCAGCTACACCGGCCTCGCCACGATCGTCGCCGAGGAGCTCGATGCCGACTGGGCACAGATTCGCGTCGAGAGCGCGCCAGCGGACGCCAAGCTCTACAACAACCTGGCCTTCGGCACGATACAGGGCACCGGCGGCAGCACCGCGATCGCGAATTCCTGGATGCAGCTGCGCCAGGCCGGGGCGGCGGCGCGGGCCATGCTGGTTGCCGCCGCGGCGGCCGAATGGAACGTCCCTGCCGCCGAGATTGTGGTCGATCGCGGCGTGCTCAGCCACGCAGCCTCGCGACGACAAGCCAGTTTCGGCGAGCTCGCCGGCAAGGCCGCGGCGCAGCCGCTGCCGACCCAGGTCGCCCTGAAGGACCCCAAAGACTTCAAGCTGATCGGCCAGAAGCTGGCGCGGGTGGACGTGCCGGCGAAGAGCAACGGCACAGCCCAGTTTACTCTCGATGTGACCTTTCCCGGCATGCTGGTAGCAGTGCTGCAGCGCCCACCGCTGTTCGGGGCCACGGTCAAGTCCTTCGACTCAAGCGCGGCCAAGGCCGTGCCGGGGGTCGTGGACGTCCTCCAAGTGCCGCGCGGCATCGCTGTCGTCGGCGAGAGCTTCTGGGCGGCAAAGAAGGGTCGTGACGGCCTCAAGGTAGATTGGGACGACACAAAGGCCGAGAAGCGTAGTTCGAGCGCGATCATTGAGGACTACCGCAAGTTGGTGGAGCAGCCCGGCAAGCCGGCGCGCCGGGAGGGCGATGTCGTCGGGGCGCTCCAAGCCGCGGCCAAGTCGGTCAGCGCGTCCTACGAGTTTCCCTATCTCGCCCACGCGCCGATGGAGCCGCTCGACGCCGTGGTCAAGCTCGATGCGAACAGCTGCGAGATCTGGGCCGGCGACCAGTTCCAGACGATCGACCAGGCCAATGCGGCGGCGGTCGCCGGCCTGAAGCCGGAGCAGGTGACGATCCACACGCTCTATGCCGGCGGCAGCTTCGGGCGGCGGGCCAATGCCGGGTCCGACTACATCGTCGAGGCGGTGTCGATTGCCAAGGCGCTGGGCGCGAACGGCACCCCGGTCAAATTGCAATGGACCCGCGAGGACGATATCCGCGGCGGACTCTACCGACCTGCCTATGTCCACAAGCTGGAGGCGGGTCTCGACGCCCAGGGCCAGCTCGTCGGCTGGCGGCATCGCATCGTTGGCCAGTCGATCATGGCAGGGACGTCCTTCGCCCAGAGGGCGGTCAAGGACGGCGTCGATCGGACCTCGGTCGAGGGTGCCGCCAACCTGCCCTACGCCATCCCGAACC
>DATHNU010001170.1:0-2802 GCA_035485695.1 Reyranella sp.
TCTCATCGAGCGCATGTTCTGTCGGCTCAAGGACTGGCGCCGCATTGCCACTCGATACGATAAGCTGGCTGCCAACTTCGCCGCCGCCGTCGCCATCGCCACCATCGTCCTGTGGTGGACCTGATTGAGTCTGGAACCTAAGGCGACAACCAAACAAGCGCCGCCAACGCCAGCAAGAGGGCAGGCGGCATGACGACGATACCCAGCTTCAGGAATTGCCAGGCTGTCACGGCCTCGCCTTCCCGTCGCAGCGCCGTCAACCACAGGATGGTCGCCAGCGAGCCGGTCACCGAGAGGTTTGGCCCCAGATCGACGCCGATCAGCAATCCACTCCTCAACTGAAGCGGAGCATCGGCGCTCTGGCTGACGGTGGCGGCAATCAGCCCGGTCGGCAGGTTGTTCAGCAGATTGGAGGCAAAGGCCGCGATGACGCCGGCATCGAAAGCGGCGGCGCGGGGCGACGCGGCGTCCGCCTCCTGCAGCAGGCGGACGAGGACTCCCAGGATCCCCGTCCGCTCGACTCCCTCGACCAGGATGAAAAGCCCGGCGACGAGCGGCAGGACGCCCCATGAAATATCGCGCACGACCGGCAGCGGCGATCGACGGTTGATGCAGAGAACGACGATCGTCACGACCAGACCGGCAATGAAGGTCGGCAGGCCGAGCGGCCGATCGACCGCCGAGGCCGCCAGCAGCGCCACCGCCGCCAGGCCGATTCCCATCGCAACGCATATGCCGCCTGCCGACAGAAGCGGCGACGGGACCTTCTCGGCAAGCTTTTGATCGAGCGCCCGGCGTTGCGTGAAGCGCAGCGCGATATAGGTGACGACGATCGCGGCGATCGAGGGCAGCGTGAAGTGAGCGAGCCACGTCACCAGTGGGGGCATATGGTCGCCGAAGATGACGAGGTTCGCCGGATTCGAGATCGGCAGCACGAAACTGGCCGCATTGGCGATGAACGCGCAGATCAGGAGATAGGGCAGCGGCTCCGCTCGCGCTGCCGCCGCCGCCGCGTAGACGGCCGGCGTCAGCACGACGGCGGTAGCGTCGTTCGACAGGAAGATCGTCACCAGCGTGCCCACGCCATAGACGATGAGGAACAGCCGCTTTGCCGAACCTTGCGCCGAGCGGACCGCCAGGGCTGCCAGCCAGTCGAATAACCCTTCCTGACGCGCGACTTCGGCGAGCAGCAACATGCCGCCCAGAAACAGGTAGACATCCGTGCCCTTGCCGGCGGCGGCAAGCGCGTCGCGCCACGGCAGCAGCCCCAGCGCCACGAGCGCCGTCGCGCCCAGCACGGCCCAGATGAATTCCGGCGCGCCGAACGGGCGGACGATCACGCCGAGCGTGGCTGCGCCGGCGATGCACCAGATGAGGCTGTTATGATCCACGGGCTGCCGATGGTCTCAGGTCGCGGCTACGAGGATGGGAGCAGCCTCGTCGAGCACAGCCGCGTCGTAGGTCTCCGTTTCGCCGAGATGTTGCCCGTTCATGCGCCCTCCCGAGCTTCGCTGCCCGCTTGGCCAGCGGACCCCGGCTTAACGCAACCTGAACCGTTTGGTTCAACGTGGATTTGACAGCGCTTGCCTGGGGTGCGTCGCCGCCTGGAGTGATCCGCGAGCCAGTTGCTTCGTATATGAGCGAGGGCACCGGAACATGCATCGACTCATTCTCGCAATACTGTTGATGGCAGCGGGGTCGGCCACGGTCTCCGCTGCCGAGGGCGTTCCCTACGGTGAGTCCGTGGTCTTTTCGGCCTTCCGCAATGGCCAACCGATCGGCACCCACGCGCTCGCCTTCCAGCAGCAAGGCGGCCAGCTCATCGTGTCGACGTCCATCGATTTCGCGGTGAGGGTGCTGGGCATCACCGCCTACCGCTACAGCCATCGCAGCCGCGAAATCTGGAGTGGCGATGACTTGCAGTCCCTCACCACCCTCACCGAGGACGACGGCAAGCATTACGCGGTGCGCGCCAGGCAGGAGGGCAACGGGCTCGTGGTCGAGCGCGAGACGCCTGGCGCGGTCGTCAACGATCAGGGGCTTCAGCGGGGCGGGCCGATCCGCGAGACGCTACCGTCCGGTATCCTGCCCTCCACGCATTGGAACATGAAGCAGACCAGGCAGTCCCAACTGCTCAACTCACAGAAAGGCACACTGGAGCGCATCGAAGTGGTGCGGGTCGGTCGTGAAACCGTGAAGACAGTCGCCGGTACCGTCGATGCGACACGCTATTCCTATTCGGGAGGCATCAGGATGGACCAGTGGTTCGACGACCGTGGCCGCTGGGTCAAGTCGCTGTTCGTCGCTTCCGACGGATCGACGATCGAATATCTTCTGCAGGAATGATGGCCGCGCATAATTCATCTCTCCAGAGACAAGGCTCTGACGCGCGCTTTGCTCAGAGTCCCCGGATGCTGATCCGGGCGAACGCGTGCCATTTGGAATTTTGAACGAAGACCCGCAGGTAAATCTGCTCCGGCTTCGATCCCGATTGATGCTCCAGCAGTATCTGCGCCGGCTTGTCGGTTTCGAACACGGTTTCGAACAGGCTCGGCACGAGGTTGGCCGTGCTCGGGCTGCCGATGCAGATGATGCGGGGGTCGCTATTGGGCAGCTCGCGAAGATTCGCCGGATCGACGGCCGCGTCGGGATCGAAGGATCGCAGTCGACAATATCCCGCCGAAGCGGGGGAGCGCGTGACGATCGTCTCGGGCGGGTCGTTGCTGGTGAAGTAGGCGACCATGGAGAGACCGGAAATTTGATAGGCGCCTGGCGCCAGGGTCAGGATTCCGGTCGTGAAAT
>DATHNU010001171.1:0-9577 GCA_035485695.1 Reyranella sp.
CGCGAGGCAAAGCGATGATAGAACGACCCCGTCGGCGCCCCCAGGCGGGCCGTGATCGACGCGATCGTCACGGCGGCCGGTCCTTGTGCGGCAGCGATCGCCTGCGCCGCGGTGAGAAAGTCCATTTGGCTGAACTTCGCCCGGCCCATAGTTGTAGAATGATAATTCTAGAACATAGAGTTAACACCTTCTGGCCTGTGGTTTTTGTCGCTGGTCCTGATTGTATCCTTGCCCAATGACCGACATTCGAGCGGCTGATGCGCTGCATATGGCCGGGGAGATCGACGCAGCGGCAGACGCCTATCGCCGTATGATCGCCGCCGATCCCCGCAATTTCTCGGCCTGGCACGGTCTCGGCGGCGTGCGGCTGCGCGCCCGCGCCTATGGCGAGGCGAGCGACGCCTTGCAGCATGCCGTGCGCCTGCAGCCGGACGCCGTCGCCGCGTGGGGCCTGCTGGCCGAGGTGCTGTTCAAGCTGGGCGAAGTCGAGCCGGCGATCGATGCCTATCGCCGCGCGGCGGCGGACCCGTCGATGCGCGCGGTTGCCGAAGAGAACCTCGCCATCATCATGCCGGGCAGCGCTTCGGCGGGAAACGCCGACGTGCTCGCGGCGCGGCGCGCCTGGGGGCGGCGCCTCGCCGCCGGCATCGGCCCGGTCGAACGCCCCCAGCGCCCGCCGTCGGGCGGCAAATTGCGGATCGGTTACGTCTCGGCCTTCTTCGACAAATCGAACTGGATGAAACCGGTCTACGGCGTGATCAATCGCCATGATCGCGACCGTTTCGAAGTGCATCTGGTCTCGCTCGGCGGCGACCCTTCGGCGTCCGCCGGCTACAGCGATCACGCCCACGATGTGATCTGGCGGGCGGGCTCGACCGACGACGAAACCGTCGCCCGCCGGCTCGCGGCGGCCGGCATCGACGTGCTCGTCGACCTCAACGCCTACAGTGCCCCGAAATCGTTGCGCTTGTTTCTGCGCCGGCCGGCGCCGCTGCAGCTCGGCTGGTTCAACAGCTTCGCGACCTCGGGTCTCGACTGCTTCGATGGCATCATAGGCGACGACGCGGTGATTCCCGCCGCCGAGGAACGCTTCTACACCGAGCGCGTGGTGCGGGTGCACGGCACCTACCTCGCGTTCGAGGTGCTCTATGCCGTGCCGGATGTCGCGCCGCCGCCCTGCAGCGGCAACGGCGGCAGGCTCACCTTCGGCGCGCTCGCCTCGGCGTACAAGTTGAACGACCTTACCCTCGGCCTCTGGGCGCGCATACTGCAGGCCGCGCCCAGCGCGCGCCTGCTGGTGCGCGCGCCCACGCTGGACGAGCCCTCCAATCGCAACCATCTGCGCGCCCGCTTCGCCAACCTCGGCGTCGCCGCCGAGCGCATCGACCTCGAGGGCGGCGCCGCGCATGTCGACTTTCTGCGCAGCTACGATCGCATCGACATCGCGCTCGACACCTTTCCTTACAACGGCGGCACGACGACGACAGAGGCGCTGTGGCAGGGCGTTCCCGTTCTGACCTACGCCGGCGATCGCTGGGTCGCCCGCACGAGCGCGTCGCTTCTGCGCGCGGCGGGCCTCGATGCATGGATCGCCCGCGATGAAGAGGACCTTCTGGCCAATGCGAGCGCGTTGGCCCGCGACCCCGCCACCCCCGCGCGCCTCGCCGCCCTGCGCGCCGGCATGCGCGCCAGGCTTGCGGCCTCAGCGGCCTGCGATACCGCGGGGCTGTGCCGCGAACTTGAGCAGATCTATCGGCAAACAGGGCTTTGACCGCCGGGGCCGGGCAGATGTCCGCTTCTTGGGTCAGCGTCGGCAGTCTCGGCGCGGTGCGGGTGTGTCCGCGGTCGCGGGAATCCCTCGATGCGACCGTTCTACAGTTGCTGGGGCATGGCCTCGGCCTCGATGACATCCAGCGGCTCGTCGTGCATCAGCGCCTCGAAGGCACGCAGCCGCTTGTAGATCGAGATCAACGACACGATCGTCGTCCAGGAGTTGACCAGGTACTGGAACGACCCCTCGACCCGGCCGAAGGCGCGGATGATCTGCTGCATGACGCCCAGGGTCAGGCCGCCGGCAACGATGGACGGCGCCAGGGCGATGTAGGGGACGAGGACGCCGGCCTGCAGGTAGCCGTAACGGACGACGTTGAAGTAGAGGAAGTTCAAATACAGGCGGAAGTAGTTCGCCCGTACGGCCCGGAACAGTTCTTGAAGCGTCGGCGCCTGCGCGCGTTCGGCATTGTCTTCGCCCAGCACCAGCTCCTTGCGATAGGCCGCCTCGACACGCTGGTTGCGGAACTCCAGTCCCGGCAGCCGTATGCCGGCAATGGCCAGCAGGGCCGTGCCGAACGCCGCCCAGATGACCGCGACGAACACGAGCGCCTGCGGGACCTCGCCGATCAGAGGCAGTTCCTTCACGTATGCGGACAGCACCCACAGGATCGGCAGGAACGCGATCAGGGTCATCAACGCGTCGATCAGGCTCGCCCCGAGCGTTTCCAGGGTCGTGGCGAACCGCTGCGTGTCTTCCTGGACGCGCTGCGAGGCTCCCTCGATGTGCCGCAGACGATGCCAGTTGGCGACGTAGTAGTCGTTCATGGCCGTGCGCCAGCGGAATATGTAGTGGCTGCTGACGAAGGCTGTCAGGACGGAGGTGGTGATGGCGACCAGCGCGATCCCGGCGAACGCCGCAAGCTGCCCGAAGAACTGTTCCTGCGTGACGGCACCCGGCTTTCCCAGAGCCTGCTGGATCATGTTGTAGAAGGTGCCGAACCAGTTGTTGATCATCACATCGAGCTGGACCCGGAACCAGATGAAGAAGATGAGGACGGCCGACACGCCGACCGACCAGCCGAACCAGCGATGCGGCATCAGCCAGCGGACCAATCCGACGAAGATGGCGCCGGCCACGATCATGTATTGGTAGAGCCAGATGTTGCGCGCGGTCTCGACGGCGATGGCCGCCCCGTCGGCGCCAGCCGGCGGGTAGGGAAAGCCGACCAGACCGCCGAGGCTGAGCTGGGCGCCGAGGTCGCGGGCGAAGCCGTACCAGAGGGCCATGCTGAGCGCGGTCCACAGGACCGCAGCTGGGAAGAAAAGTCGCGGGTTCGGGAAGAAGGATGAGAACATCGTTCTTCAATAGCGCCGCAGCCTCGATCGGGCCATGCAGGTTTCCAGGCTGAGCCCGGGCCGGCGGACCGATGAGATCCGCGAAGAGTCCATCGATCCAGAGGGCTCCGCGTTCAGGCTTCGCGCCTAGTCCAGAAACCGTACCTTCGGCCACAGCGCGCGCCAGCGCTTGGAGGCGATGCGCGCCTCGTATTCATCGCGCCGGGTGCGGCCGAACGCCGTCGGGCGGCAGCAGAGGCCGAGCAGGTCGTCGGTGCCGAGCGGCGCGATCACGGTCAGGCTGTCGTCGGCCTCCAACCGCACGCCGACCGCCGTCACCGTCTCCAGCCAGTAGGTCATGGAATCGGGCGTGTTGCGGTGCTGCGGCAGGTTCTTCCACACATGCATGCGCGCCTGGTTGCGCACCTGCCAGGGCAGGCCGGGCAGCAGGGTGTCGAGGCGCTTCTCGTGCTCGGCTTCGCGGTCCTTGGAGAGGTCCGTCGCGTCGAAATAAAGCACGTCGATATCGGCCGGCGGACGCGGCGGCGCGATGCCGTGCAGATGGTCCCAGACGCGATTGCGCACGAATCCTGCGGCAATGCACCAGTCGGGCAGGGCGAGTGCGCGCGCCGCACGAAGCTGTTTCATGCCCACAGGGTCTTGGGCAATGATGTCGGCGACGTTGATGGTCCGTGGGGACATGCTGCACTCTAGAAGAGGCGGCGGGGGATATGCCGAGCTTTCGTTATGAGCTGCTCTGCGAAGGACGGGTCGCCGGCATCGATGAGGCCGGACGCGGACCGCTGGCCGGCCCAGTGGTCGCCGCCGTCGCCGTGATCGACCGCAGCGCCGCCAAGCGCCGGCTGCTGAAGCTCATCAACGATTCCAAGCAACTCGTGGTCGAGGACCGCGAAGCCGCCTACGAGGCCATGGTCGCTTCGGGCATCGTGCAGTTCGCCGTGGCCGAGGCGACGGTCGAGGAGATCGATCGTTTCAATATCCTGCAGGCCACCTTCATGGCCATGCGCCGCGCCCTGCAGGCGCTGGCCGAGCAGCCCGAGGTCGTGTTGATCGACGGCAACCAGGTGCCGCCCCGGCTCGGCTGCCGCGCCGAGACCATCGTCGGCGGCGATGCGCGTTCCTACTCCATCGCCGCGGCCTCGATCTTCGCCAAGGTGACGCGCGATCGCTACATGGCGCGGCTCGCCGAGAGCTTTCCCGGCTACGGCTGGGAAACCAATCGCGGCTACGGCAGCGAGGAGCATCTCGTCGCCCTTCAGTGCCTCGGCCCGACGCCGCATCACCGCATGAGCTTTTCGCCGCTCAATCGCCTGCTTTAGCGCATCGCTGGGAGCGCGCCGTTCCGTGGCGCTTCGGCAGGAGTGGTGGCCGCGCTAGAGGCGCGCCGCCGTCAAAATTTGCTCGTACAGCGAACTTATCTATCGATTGACATAATATATCAGTCGATAATATTGAGCCCAGGATCGCACCCTCCAGAGGCTCATGACGGACATTCAAGCATTCGGCCGCGGCCGCCCGGCAACCCAGGCGCGTGGCGAAGATACGCGGCGGCGCATCCTGGAAACAGCGCTCGATCTCTTCGCGGCCCAGGGATACGAGGGCGCGAGCACCCGCCAGATCGCCGAGGGCGCCGGCGTGAACCTGCCGGCCATCCAGTACTATTTTGGCAACAAGGAAGGCCTCTACCGGGCGATCATCGACGACATCAACGCCAACACCGACCGGCACATGGCCGCGCTGGTCGAGCGCGTGCAGGCCGCCCTCGTTGCCCCCGAGACGCCACGCGGGGCGCTGGCCGCGCTGCTCGGCGAGATGATCGAGACCTTCATGGTCCTGGTAACCAGCGGCACGCAGGTCGAGAGTCGGCGCCTCTTCTTCGCCCGCGCCGAGATCGAGGAAACGCCCGGCCTCGACATCCTCCACGAAAACGGCATGCGGCAGATCTTCAATCCCTGCCTCGAGCTGTTGAGTCGCCTCCTCGGCAAGCCGGCCACTGACCAGGAGATGACCGTCCGCACGCTGGCGCTGATCGGTCAGGTCGTCATCTTCTGCAACAATCAGAAACGCCCCCTCCTGGCCGGCGCCGGCCTCGATGCCGAGAGCGTCCGCCTCATGAAGCTCGTGGTCCGCGAGCACACCGAAGCCATCTGTCGCGCCGCGCTCTCCGCCGGCCCGTAGTCTTTCGCGAGTCCAGCATGCGTCTGCGTTCGCCCTTTCTCATCGCCTTCGCGGCCAGCCTTATCGTCGTCTTTGCGGCCGCCCTTCTGGTTGGCTGCAGCGTCGGTCCCGACTTCGAGCGGCCCGATAAGCCCAAGGCGGCGGGCTACACGCCCGAGGCGTTGGCGCCGCAAACTGCGTCGGCCGCGGGCGACGGCGGAGCGGCGCAGACGTTCCTCCAGGGCAAGGACATTCCCGGTCAGTGGTGGACTCTGTTTCACTCGACCGAGCTCAATGTGCTGATCGACGAAGCGCTCAAGGCCAATCCCGATCTCGACGCGGCCCAGGCATCATTGCGTCAGGCGAGGGAAAACCTCTATGCGCAACAGGGCGGCCTGTTTCCCACCCTCACCGGCAACGCCTCGGCGCAGCAACAGCGGTTTTCGGGGGTCACGTTCGGCCAGCCGGGCCTCAACGAGGTGTTCGGCGTGACCTCCGCCTCGCTCAACATCTCCTATGCCCCCGACATCTTCGGCGGCGTGCGCCGCCAGGTCGAATCCCAGGCGGCGCAGGCCGAGTACCAGCGCTTCCAGCTCGAGGCCACGTACCTGACCCTGACGTCGAACGTGGTCACCGCCGCCGTCAACCTGGCGTCTTTGCGCGCCCAGATCGCCGCGACGGAAGGCATCATCCGGATCGAGAACAACTCGCTCAGCGTCGTGCGCAGTCAGTTCGATCTCGGCGGCGCCTCGCGCGCGGACGTGCTGGCGCAGGAAGCGGCGCTGACCCAGACACAGGCCACCCTGCCGCCGCTGCAGAAGCAGCTGGCGCAGCAGCGCAACCAGCTGATGACCCTGATCGGCCGGTTCCCGAACCAGGACCGCGGCGAGACCTTCGAGCTCGCGACGCTGCATCTGCCGGAGGAATTGCCGCTCAGCCTGCCCTCCCAGCTCGTCGAACAGCGCCCCGACGTGCGTGCCGCCGAGGCGCAACTCCACGCGGCGAGTGCCGATATCGGTGCCGCCATCGCCAACCAACTTCCGCAAATCACCATCACCGGGCTCTTGGGCGGAAGTTCGGGTGGCTTCGGCACCCTGTTCCTGCCCGCCTCCGGCGTCTGGACCATCGGTGCCAGCGTCGCGCAGACGATATTCGATGCCGGCACCCTGGAGCACAAGAAGCTCGCCACCGTGGCCGCCTTCGAGAAGGCCGCCGCGCAGTACCGCAGCACCGTGCTCTCGGCCTTCCAGGATGTCGCCAATGCGCTGCGGGCGCTGCAGTCCGACGCCGACACCCTGCGCGCCCAGGCGGCGGCGGAAGAGACCGCCGCCGCCAGTCTCAGGCTGTCCCAGGAGCAGTACCAGGTCGGCGCGGTCAACTACCTGACCCTGCTCAACGCGCAACAGACCTACCAGAACGCCGTGATCAATCGTCTGAGGGCGCAGGCGGCGCGTTACAGCGATACCGCCGCGCTGTTCCAGGCACTGGGCGGAGGCTGGTGGAACCGCACCGACGTCGATCCCAAGTCGAACGGCAATCCTGGCGTCTTTTCCCTGCCGCCGGTGCAGGAAATCAGGCTGCCGAGAGCGGCTCGCTAAGCGATGCAATGGGCCGGGTTTGCCCGGCCGAGACGGAGACGAAGGCGATGATCAAGCGAATGCTCGTCATGCTGGTTCTGGTCGGTGCGGTGCTCGGCGGCGTATTCGGCTTCAAGACGTTCGTCGATGAGAAGGTCAAGGAATTCATGGCCGGTGCGGGCAACCCGCCACAGACCGTGTCGACGGCACAGGCCGCGGTCACGCAGTGGCAGCCGCAGCTCGAGGCGGTCGGCAGCCTGCGCGCCGTCAGGGGCGCCGATCTCTCGCTCGAGGTGCCGGGCGTCGTCGAGGAGATCAACTTTCAGTCGGGCGACGAGGTGCAGGTCGGCGCGGTTCTGCTGCGCCTGCGCGGCGACGACGAGATCGCCAAGCTCGAATCACTGGAAGCAGTCGCCCGGCTCTCGCAGATCACCTACGACCGCGACGTGAAGCAGCTCAAGGCGCAGGCGATAAGCCAGGCGGTGGTCGACAACGACGAGGCCAACCTGCGCAACAACAAGGCGCAGGTCGCGCAGCAAAAGGCGATCGTCGACAAGAAGATCCTGCGCGCGCCGTTCGCCGGCCAGCTTGGCATCAGGCAGGTCGACCTCGGCCAGTATCTCGGCGCCGGCACCGCGATCGTGACCTTGCAGTCGCTCACGCCGATCTATGTCGACTTCCTTCTGCCGCAGCAGGCATTCGACCAGATCAAGGTCGGCCAGACGGTGGCGGCGAAGGTCGACGCCTATCCCGGCAAGGCCTTCGCCGGTGCGATCACCGCCATCAACCCCAGGGTGGACGCCGCCACGCGCAATGTGCAGGTGCGGGTGACGCTCGACAACGCCGACCACAAGCTGCTGCCCGGTATGTACGCGACAGTCGACATCGACACCGGCGCGCCGCAGCACCTGGTGACGCTGCCGCAGACGGCGATCAGCTACAATCCCTACGGCAACCTGGTCTACCTCGTCGACGACAAGGGCAAGAACGCCGCCGGCAAGCCCCTGCTGATTGCCCGCCAGACCTTCGTCACCACGGGCGCCACGCGTGGCGACCAGGTCTCCATCCTCAAGGGTGTGAAGGAAGGCGACGTCGTCGTCACCGGCGGCCAGATGAAGCTGCGCAACGGCTCGCCCTTGCTGATCAACAACACCGTCAAGCCGCTCGACAATCCCCATCCCGCTCCGGTCGACCAGTAGAAGGCGCGTGCGATGAAATTCACCGATCTTTTCATTCGCCGCCCGGTACTGGCGATGGTGGTCAGCCTGCTGATTCTGGCGCTCGGCCTGCGCGCCGTGGGCGCACTGCCGATCCTGCAATATCCGCATACCGAGAACGCGATCGTCACCGTGACGACCACCTACTATGGCGCCGATCCCGACGTGATCGCCGGCTTCATCACCACGCCGCTCGAAACGGCGATCGCGCAGGCCAACGGCATCGACTACATGACGTCGACCAGCCAGAGCGGAGCGAGCACGATCACCGTCAACCTCCGGCTCAACTACCCCTCCGACAAGGCGCTGGTCGAGATCAACACCAAGGTGAGCTCGGTGCTCAACCAGCTGCCGCCGGGCTCGCAGCAGCCGGTGCTGACCGTCAAGATCGGCCAGACCATCGATGCGATGTACATCGGCTTCAACAGCCAGGAGCTGGCGGCCAACCAGATCACGGACTATCTCGTCCGGGTCGTGCAGCCGAAACTGCAGGCCGTCGAGGGCGTGCAGACCGCCGAGCTGCTGGGCGCCAAGAACTTCGCCCTTCGTGCCTGGCTCGATCCCCAGAAGCTTGCTGCCTACGGACTGACGGGTGCCGACATAAGCCAGGCCCTGGCCAACAACGACTACATCTCCGGTCTCGGCACGACCAAGGGCCAGATGGTGCAGGTGACGCTCACCGCCTCGACCGCCCTTCATACGCTCGACGAGTTCCGCAACCTGGTGCTGAAGCAGAGCGGCGGCGCCATCGTGCGGCTCAAGGACGTCGCCAACGTCACGCTGGGTTCCGACGACTACGAGTCGGAGGTCGGCTTCGACGGGCAGAAGGCCGTCTATATCGGCATCCAGGTGGCGCCCGCCGCCAACCTGCTCGATGTCGTCAAGGGTGTGCGCAACGTCTTCCCCGAGATCGTCGCGCAGCTGCCGCAGGGGCTGAACGGCCGCATCGTCTACGACTCGACCGAGTTCGTGAACAGTGCGATCGACGAGGTCATACGCACCCTGGTCGAGGCGCTGGTCATCGTAACGCTCGTGGTCTTCGTCTTCCTCGGCTCGGTGCGCTCGGTCCTGATCCCGACCATCGCCATCCCGCTGTCGCTGATCGGCACCTTTACGATGATGGCGGCCTTCGGCTTCTCCATCAACCTGCTCACGCTGCTGGCCCTCGTGCTCGCCATCGGCCTGGTGGTCGATGATGCAATCATCGTCGTCGAGAACGTCAATCGGCACCTCGAGGAGGGGCAGCAGCCGATCCCGGCAGCGATCCAGGCTGCGCGCGAGCTCGGCGGGCCGATCATCGCCATGACCGTGGTGCTGGTGGCTGTCTACGTGCCGATCGGCTTCCAGCGCGGCCTCACCGGCGCGCTCTTCACCGAGTTCGCCTTCACGCTGGTGGGCGCCGTCACCATCTCGGCCATCGTGGCGCTCACGCTCTCGCCGATGATGTGCTCGCGCCTCTTGAAGCCGCACCGCGAGGACGACCGCGGCTGGGAGGCG
>DATHNU010001172.1:0-2378 GCA_035485695.1 Reyranella sp.
CAGGTGCCGGCCAGCAATAGCAACAGAAGTCGCTTCGATTGGAACGCACAGCGCCCCTTGCCGCCAATCGACGGCCCGACGTTTCTGCCGGTCATTGGTGATTCCCCCAGCGACACCATCCTATCATAAAAGCGCAGGACGATATTCATCTCATGGTTGTCGGCGGCAGAGCCAATGGTCCGCCGGCGATCGCGGCGTCACTCGCGCGGGCCCAAAGCGAGACCGGCGCGCAGGCTGGACACGATCAGACATATGAGGCCGGTACCCAAGCCGCCGACACTGCAAGTGACGGTACCCACACCAACCCCCACGCCGATCATGCCCAGCCGCCCAACGTACAACCCCAAGTAAGCACGCCGGAGGCGCGCAGCATCGCTCAGCGAACCGGTGACGGCCATGGGGTGAGGCGACAAATTCGGCCAAACTGGCGGCTTTACCGGCCAGTTCGGTCATTCCGCCGCAGCGTTGCGCCCCTGGTCTTCGTCGGGGAGGCGGAAGCGCTGGCGATAGTGCTGCGGCGTGACGCCCAGGCGGCGGACGAAGGCGCGGCGCAGATTGTCGACGGTTTCGAAACCGCAGCGTGTGGCAACTGCCTGCACCGGCAACTGGGCCTCCTCGAACAGGCCGCGCGCGGCGTCGATGTGGATGCGCTCGACGAAATCGCGCGGCGTTTCGCCGGTCTCCTCGGCGAAGGCGCGGCGGAAGGTGCGCTCGCTCATATGCGCGCGCTTCGCCAGCGTCTTGACGCTGAGGTCGGCCGCGAGGTTTTCCAGCGCCCATTCCTGGACCAGCCGCACCGCGGGGCTGGCCGCGAACTGGGCCAGCAGCAGATTGCTGAACTGCGACTGGCCGCCGGCGCGCTTGAGATGGACCACCAGCGAACGCGCGACCCTGAGCGCCAGGGTGCGGCCGTGATCCTCCTCGATCATGCCGAGCGCCAGGTCGATGCCGGCCGTGACGCCGGCCGAAGTGTAGACGTTGCCGTCGCGCACGAAGATCCGGTCGACCTCGACCGAGACCTGGGGGTAGCGCCGGCCCAGTTCCTCGGCCATCGCCCAATGCGTGGTCGCGCGCTTCCCGTCGAGCAGGCCGGCCGCGGCGAGGACAAAGGCGCCGGTGCAGATCGATCCGCAGCGGCGCGCCCGCTTCCGGCCGGCCCGCAGCCAGGCGAGAAGAGGCTCGTTGCTGCTCGCCTCGACCTGGCCGTAGCCGCCGGACACGAGCAGCGTGTCGATCGGTTCCTTGACGTCGGCCACCGCGACGCTGGGCGTGATGCGGATGCCGAGCGACGTGTCGACCGGCGCGATGCTCATGCCGGCGATGGCCAGTCGATAGAGCGGCCGATGGGCGACGGCATTGGCCGAGGCGAACGCCTCGAGCGGTCCGAAGATGTCCATGGCCACCACGCCTGGATAGACAAGCATGACGACGAAACGCGAGGGGACTGGCTCCGGGGCAACGGTGCTGGACGCGACGCTCATGGCCCGACCATACACCCGCAAAGTGGGCAGGAAATTTCACCGTCGCAGCGGATACTTGCGAGGCTGGTGGGATAACCTTGGCTGTCTGTCGGCGCCGCCGGCGCTCTCTCGCCGCGGCGGGGCAGGTTGGAGAGACGTCGCGGCCGCGTCCGGCAGCCTGGGTGGCGCGGTTGACATCAGCACGGGGCCGCCCTAACTCACGGGCCCTTACGAGCCCGCATGACCTGCCCAGGTGGCGGAATTGGTAGACGCACTAGTTTCAGGTACTAGCGCCGAGAGGCGTGGAAGTTCGAGTCTTCTCCTGGGCACCATGCAGGGCTTGCGAGGCATCCGGTAAATGGCGATCAGCTTTCATCGCGGCGACCTTCCCGCCGACCTGTCGTTTGGCTCCAGCGTCGCCATCGACACCGAGACCATGGGTCTCAATCCACATCGCGACCGGCTCTGCCTGGTCCAGCTGTCGGCCGGCGACGGCAATGCGCATCTCGTGCAAATGCCGCGCGGGCCGCACAAGGCGCCGCGCCTGGCCAACCTGCTGGCTGATCCCAAGGTGCTAAAACTGTTCCATTTCGGCCGCTTCGACATCGCGGTGCTGGAACATGCGCTGGGCGTACGCTGCGAGCCGGTCTACTGCACCAAGATCGCCGCCAAGCTGACGCGGACCTTCACCGACCGGTTCGGCCTAAAAGATCTCTGCAAGGAGCTTTTAGGCGTCGATCTCTCCAAGCAGCAGCAAACCTCCGACTGGGGCGCCGACAGCCTGAGCGACGAGCAGCTCGCCTATGCCGCGTCCGACGTGCTCTATCTGCATGCGCTCAAGGCCAAGCTCGATGCGCTTCTCGAGCGCGAGGGCCGCACGGAGCTGGCCCAGGCCGCCTTCCGCTTCCTGCCGACGCG
>DATHNU010001173.1:0-3058 GCA_035485695.1 Reyranella sp.
CATCAGGCCGCCGGCGACAGGCCCGATCATCGGGCCGACCATGCTGGGAACCGCGACGAAGCTCATGACGCGGACGAGATCGGCCTTGCCGTAGGTGCGCGCCAGGGTCATGCGGCCGACCGGCATCATCATGGCGCCGCCGACGCCCTGCAGGACGCGGCAGGCCACCAGCATCTCGAGGCTGGTTGACAGGCCGCACAACACCGAGCCCAGGGTGAAGAAGCCGATCGCCGAGGCGAAGACGCGCCGTGTGCCGAACCGGTCGGCCATCCAGCCGCTGATCGGAATGAACACGGCGAGGCTCAGCGTATAGCTCGCCAGCACCGCCTTCACGCTGAGCGGCATCACGCCCATCGCCTGGGCGATCGCCGGCACCGCGGTGTTGAGGATCGTCGTGTCGAGCGACTGCATGAAGAACGCCACGGCGACCAGCCACGGCAACAGCCGCTTGACGGCATCGTTCGGGGGAGCGGCGACTGTCGTAGCCATCGTCAGTTCGCCGGCCTGAACGGGTCCCGATGCCGTGTCGGCAGTGCATCCCGGAGCTCGCGGGCCCACAACGAATTCCGTGCACAAATGGCGAATGGCAACAGGCTGGCGAGACCGCCCGTGAGAAGAGCGCGGCGCGAGGACATCGTCGCCAGTCTGAACATGCATCGACGCCGGTGCAAATGGCGTTGACCGTCCGCTTTCGTGCTAGGCTTGATCTGAAGGGAGTTGGCATGCAGCGAAGATCGTTCGTCACCGGTCTCGCCGCCGCGGGCTTGTTGCCCGCCGCGCCTTCCCGCGCGCAGGCCGATCCGCTGCCGTCGTGGAATGACGGGCCGGTCAAGCAGGCGATCCTCGCCTTCATGCCGAGCGTGACGACCGTCGGCGGCTCCGACTTCGTGCCGGTGCCCGAACGCATCGCCACCTTCGACAATGACGGCACGCTGTGGACCGAGCAGCCCAACTACTTCCAGATCATTTTCGCCATGGATCGCGTCAGATCCATGGCGGCGCAGCATCCGGAGTGGCGCACGGTCGAGCCCTTCCGTTGGGTACTGGCCGACGACCGCGCGGCGCTTGCCGACATGGGCGAGAAGGGCGTGCTCGAGCTCATAGCGGCCACGCATACCGGCCTCGCCACCGAGGAATTCCGGCAGATCGTGCTCGACTGGCTCGCGACGGCGCGCCATCCGCGCTTCCATCGACCCTATACCGAACTCGTCTACCAGCCGATGCTGGAACTGCTGGCGTGGCTGCGCGCCAACCAGTTCAAGACCTTCATCGTGTCGGGCGGCGGCGTCGAGTTCATGCGACCCTGGACCGAGCGCGTCTACGGCATCCCGCCGGAGCAGGTGGTGGGCTCCTCCGGTGTCACCAGATACGTGCTGCAGGCGCCCGATAAACCCGTGCTGATGAAGGAACCCAAGGTCGCGTTCGTCGATGACGGGCCGGGCAAGCCGGAAGGCATCAATCGGTTTATCGGCCGGCGGCCGGTCTTCGCCTTCGGCAACTCCGACGGCGACCAGCAGATGCTGGAATGGACGGCGGCGGGCGCCGGCGCGCACCTCATGGGGTTGGTCCACCACACCGACGGCGTGCGCGAATATGCCTATGATCGCAACTCGCCGGTCGGCCGCCTCGACAAGGCGTGGGACGAGGCGATCCGGCGCAAGTGGATCGTCGTCGACATGAAGAACGACTGGAAAGTGATCTATCCGTTCGAGATGAAGTGATGGACGCGCTGGAACTGCAGGCCGCCGCGACGGCCGACATGATCCGCATTCCCGGCGGCAGCTTCCGTATGGGCTCCGATCGCCACTATCCGGAGGAGGTGCCGGTCCATAGCGTCGAAGTCGACGGATTCTGGATCGATCCTACACCTGTGACGAATGCGCAGTTTCGGGCGTTCGTGCAGGCGACCGGCCACGTCACCTGGGCCGAGATCCCGCCCGATGCCAAGGACTATCCCGGCGCATTACCGCACATGCTGAAGGCGGGCGGCCTCGTCTTCACGCCGCCCGGCAAGCCGGTCGATCTCGCCGACTGGAGCCAGTGGTGGCGCTTCACCTTCGGCGCCACCTGGCGACGGCCCTACGGCAAGGGCAGCCACATCGGCGGGCTCGACGATCACCCGGTGGTGCAGATCGCCTATCGCGACGCCGAGGCTTACACCAAATGGGCCGGCAAGGAACTGCCGACGGAAGCCGAGTGGGAATGCGCCGCCCGCGGCGGGCTCGACGGCGCGGAGTTCGCCTGGGGCGATGAATTCACGCCCGGCGGCCGGCACATGGCCAACACCTGGCAGGGCGCCTTCCCGCACGAGAATCTGCGAACCGATGGCTGGGCCCGCACCTCGCCGGTCCGCGCCTTCGCGCCCAACGGCTATGGCGTGCACGACATGATCGGCAATGTCTGGGAGTGGACGACCGACTGGTATTCCACGCGGCACGAAGGCGATGCCGGCAAGGCCTGCTGCGTGCCGCAGAATCCGCGCGGTGGCACGATGGAAGCGAGCTACGACCCGGGCCAGCCCGCCATCCGCATCCCGCGCAAGGTGCTGAAGGGCGGCTCGCATCTCTGCGCGCCCAACTACTGCCGGCGCTATCGTCCGGCGGCACGCCATGCCGAGCCGGTCGATACCTCGACCAGTCATGTCGGCTTTCGGTGCATCGTCAGGCGAACGCAGCCCGCTGATTGAACGTTCGGCCCGTCGCACGCCGTTGGCCTCACGTTGATCACGGCCATCTGAGCGCAAGTTACTGCTTTGCATAACTCGATGGGCTTCTGCGAACTGGACGGCGAAAAACACCAGACCTAATCTTCATGCGGCATGTAGTGCCGGGAGATGCGGGCCGTGGATCGACGCACTCTGCTCGACGCAGGCTTACGAAGCGTGGGCTCAAAAGGTCCGCGCGCGGGCTCGCCGGTCGCGAGGCTGGCCGCAAGCACTCTCCTCGTTGTCAGCGGCCTCTGCACGGCTCCCGCCCAGGCCAGCGAAGGCGCGGCGAGCTATTACTTCGCCGGTGGGTTCGGCTCGTTCCTGACCGCCGTGCCGCCCGAACCCGGCTTC
>DATHNU010001174.1:0-3874 GCA_035485695.1 Reyranella sp.
TCGGTCGAGGCCAGCACGCCCAGCTCCTCGTGCAACTCGCGCAGCGCCGTCTGCTCGATCGTCTCGCCGGCATCGACCCGGCCGCCCGGCAACGCCCATTGCCCGCCATGCGCCCGGAGCTTCGGCGTCCGCTTGGTGAGCACGAAGGCCGCCTCGCCCGGCACATCGGCTTCGACCACGACCACCGCCACTGCCGCGCGCTTCAGGCCGCCGGCATCGGCGCGGCGGCGCAACTCGAAGCGGCCGAGGCGCTGGGCGATGGCGTCGCGCAAAGCGTCGTCGAAGCGAAAGGAGGTCACGCCGCGGATGGCCTTCTAAAAGTCCAGACGACGGCAGGCGGGACGTTGCGCCAGATGCGTTTGCCGTGAGCACCGTCGAGATGCAGGCGCTCGCGCAAGGTACGCGGCACGGGCGGCTTCGGTCCGTAAGTGAATTGTACAAGAGCGGCGCCGCGCGGCAGTGCCTCGAAGATGCCGCCGACGATGCCGTTCACGATGCCGGCCGGCATCGTCAGCAACGGCAGGCTCGACACCACGGCGGCGACGGAGGTGATGCCATGGTCGGCGAGCAGCCGCAGCAGGCGCGAAGCGTCGCCTTCGATGATGCGCGGCCCGGGGAAATGACGGCGCAGGAAAATCGCCAGCTCGGGGTCACGCTCGATCAGCGCGAGCCGCTCGGGTGCGATGCCGGCGGCCAGAAGCGCCTTAGTGACCTCGCCGGTGCCAGCACCCAGTTCCACGACGTAACCAGACCGGCCTTCGAGCGCGGCCTTGGTGGTCTTCGCCATGGCCCCAGCAAGCAGCCGCCCGCTCGGCATCACCGCGCCTATAGCCAAGGGGCGGCGCAACCAGCGCTTCAAGAAAAGGGCCGTGCCGGCAGACTCAACCGAGGGCATGGGCAGACGCTAACAGACGATGGCGGCGTGTCGACAGGGAAAAACGCCGTGTCCTACTGCGCGGGTTGCATCGCGGGCCCGGTCATGCGGGCCGCCGGCGCCGCTTCGAACACGGTCCGGGCATGCCGCATCTGCTCGAGGGCGTTCACCATGGAGACATAGACGGCGGCCGCATAGGGCAGCGACTGCACGATCATGAACAGCGACCACAACCGCGCCTCGGGGTCGAGCTGGCCGTTGGTCACCCACAACACGGCAGCACCGAGCCACAACAGCGCCGCCAGCACGGCCTCGCCGCGCGCCATGCCGAACGCCATGCCCAGTGTGGCGCGCTCGTCCATCTTGGGCGTGCGCATGAAAGGCAGCCGGCTGGTCGCCAGGCCATAGATCACGGCGCGGCCCACCGTATAGGTGAGCGCGAGGCCCGCCAGCGAGGCACCGACGCTCTGACGGAAGGTGCAGCGCACGCGGTCGAAATAGAGGCCGAACGAATAGAGCAGCTTGAAGACGAAGATGCCGATGGTCGGCAGGATGAACTCGGCCGGCGGCAGGCCGACCGGCTTGATGCCGAACTGCGGCGGCAGGATCACCGCCAAGAGCCAGGCCAACCCCGCCCAGGTAAAGATCAGGTTCAACGCATCGGCGAACCACGGCAGCCAGCCGGAGACGAAATGATACTTCTGCCAGAAGGTGAGCTTGGTCGTGTTGCTGAACATCTTGCCGGCGTGCGCCTTCATGATCTGCATGGCGCCATAGGCCCAGCGGAAGCGCTGCTTCTTGTAGCCGGCGAAATGGTCGGGCGTCAGGCCGTGGCCGAAGCGCTCGCGACTGTACATGGCGCCGTAGCCCCGCTCCATCAGCCGCAGGCCCAGCTCGGTATCCTCGGTGATGCACCAGGTGGCCCAGCCGCCCAGCTCCTCCATGAGGTCGCGGCGCACCAGGGTCATGGTGCCGTGCTGGATGATCGCGTCGTATTCGTTGCGCAGGCACATGCCTATGTCGAAGAAGCCGGAATACTCCCAGTTCAACATCTCCTTGAAGCGGTCGCCGCGCCAGTCGCGGTGATCCTGCGGTCCCTGGACGTAGCTGATCTTGCCGTCGTCGAAATACGGCACCAGCGCCTTCAGCCAGTCGGGCCGCACCATGTAGTCACTGTCGATGACGCCGACGATCCTGGCGTCGGGCGCGGTCTGGCTCAGCACGTAGTTGAGCGCGCCGGCCTTGAAGCCCTTCATGACGTCGAAGTGGAAGAAGCGGAAGCGGTCGCCGAGCTGGGCGCAATAGTCCTGCACCGGGCGCCACACCGCGGGGTCCTTGGTGTTGTTGTCGATGACGATGACTTCGAACTGCGGGTAGTCGAGCGCCGCCAGCGAATCGAGAGTCTGGATCACCATGGCCGGCGGTTCGTTGCAGATGGCGAGATGCAGCGACACTTTGGGCCAGTCGCGATCGGCCGGCTGACGGGCGATCATCTCGGCCGCCGGCAACGCCTCGCGCATCCAACGCCGTCGCCAGATCGTCTCGGCCATCTCGAGCGCTTGCGCCAGCGCCATGCCAAGGCTCAGCACCAGGAAGACGGCGAGCACGGCCCAGCCCACCGACTCGGAGACCAGCATGTAGGTGCCGGCGGCGACCGAGGCGCCGTAGACCACGGCGCTGGTCGACAGCGCTACCAGACCGCAGAAACCCACCTGCCCCGCCGCGCCGAGATTGGGCCAGCGCCACAGGAACAGCAGCATCAGCGGCAGCGCCGCGGCCAGCGACCAGGCCGCGCAGGCCGACCATTGCGGGAAGCGCTGGATCGGACCGGTCCAGGCGAATTTCGGCTGACGGTCGGCGTTCCACAAGCCCCAGTAGCCGCCCGCCTTGCCTTCCAGGTCGTACGCCTTCCACGGCTGGTCGATCGCCTCGACCACGAAGTGGTCGATGTTCTGGGTGCGCAGCCACGCCACGGCATCGCGGACATTCCTGGCCTGCTCGGCGGGCGTCGCGAGCTTGATCACGCCGCTGCCCGGGCTGCGCCGCGCCGCGCCGTTCGACGGCCAGCCGATCTCGGTGACGATGATGTTCTTGTTCGGGTAAGCCTGCTTCAGCATGGCGATCCGGCTCTTGAGATAGTCGAGCGGCGCCTCGTCCGATTTCTCGTCCCAGTAGGGCAGGATATGGACGGCGAGATAGTCGACCTCGCGCGCCAGTTCGGGATAATGCAGCCAGACGTGCCACGGTTCGGCCGTGCTGACCGGCACCTTGACGTTACGCTTGACGTTCCGGATCTCGCGGATGAGCTGGGCCGGGCTGGTGGCATTGGGGTCGCGCTGATCCTTCTGGCCGTCCCAGCGCAGGATGTTCTCGTTGCCCACCAGCACGCGCTCGATGTTGGGATTCTGGTTGGCCATGCGGATCAGTGCCCGCGTCTCCTCGGCATTGACCTCGCTCGACTCGCGGCCGAACTGCTGCTTGGCCTCGTTCGGGCTATAAATCCAGGCGCCGGGCACCAGCTTCAGGCCGTATCGCGCCGCGATCTCCGGCATGATGTCGCCGCCATCCACCGCGCGGTAGGTACGGACGTAGTTCACCTTGCCGGCGAGCATGGCGAAGTCGCGCTCGATCTGCTCCTTGCGCGGCTTGACCACGGGCGGCGGAGCGTCGGTGAAGGCGGTACGCAGGAAGCTCCACACGCCACTCGCCTTGGCCTCGATCGGATCCTGGTCCTTGGCCCATGGCGCATAGGTGACGCCGTGCAGCGGACCTTCGACGTTCGCCGCGTCGATCTGGCTGTCGAGTAGACGCCAACCCAGGATCGTGGTTGCGACGGCGATCAGCAGGACCAAACTCTGACGGATCATGAAAGGGCGATCGCTCCGGCGAACCGCCGGTGGCACACGCTGACGTCGGGATCGCGGTCGCATGTCTCCTGCGGACGATCAACGTCGACGCAAGGACCGTGCCGGATCGACTCAACCGACGAGCCGATAACCA
>DATHNU010001175.1:0-5341 GCA_035485695.1 Reyranella sp.
CGCAAATTGTCGTAGACAATCGGCGTATGCCCGGCTTGGGCGAGGGCCTTGCACGTATGCGAGCCGATATATCCAGCACCGCCCGCCACCAATACACGCACTATCCGAACCCTCGCTCAAATTCCTGAAAGTCCCTCGACCGCTGGCGATCTTACATCAAATTCGACAGAGCGGTCTGCCGCGCCGCGATCGCTGGAGAGTGAAAATGCTTTAGGCCAGTTTCAATGGCAGATCGCGCAGACGCCTGCCCGTGGCGGCAAACACGGCATTGGCTACGGCCGGGGCGATCGGCGGCGTGCCGGGCTCGCCGACTCCGCCGACGAAAGACGAGCCGCCATCGACGAGATGGACGGACATCACCGGAGCTTCGGCGAGCCGGACGGCGTCGTAGTCCAGGAAGTTGGACTGCACGACGGCGCCGTCAGCCAGCGTGATCTCGCCGTAAAGCGCGGCGGACAGGCCGTAGATGATGCCGCTCTCCATCTGCATGCGCACGATCGCGGGATTGATCACCGGGCCGCAATCGATGGCGCAGGTGACGCGCTTGACCTGCAGCGTCCGGTCATCGGGCACCGAAACTTCGGCGACTTGCGCCACGATCGAACCGAACGAGGCGCGCAACGCGATGCCGCGGCCGGATCTTGGCGGCAGCCCCTGGCCCCAGCCCGCCTCCCGGGCGGCAGTCTCCAGCACCTTCAGGTGCCGCGGCTTGTCGGCCAGCAGTTCGCGCCGGAACTCGAAGGGATCCTTCTTCATCGCCTGCGCCAGCTCGTCGACGAAGCTCTCGTCGAAAAACGCGGTGTGCGAATGGCCGACCGAGCGCCAGAAGCCCACCGGCACCGAGCCTTCGGCGACCACGGCGTCGAGCCGATAGAACGGAAATGCGTAGGGCGGATTCTCGACGGCATTGCCTTCGGGCTGGCCAAGCGCCGGCAGGCAGACGGCGCGGGCGGGAACCTGGTCGGTCGGCGACTGCGCGACCTGGCGCTTGGTGACGGACACGAGCCTGGGTGTCGCCTGCGACACATCGAGCTCGGCCCGCCAGCGCGCCAGCGCCATCGGTCGATAGCAGTCGTGGCGAATGTCCTCCTCGCGCGACCACAGCACCTGGACGGGTCGTTCGGGCACCGCCAGCGCACAAGTCACGGCTTGGCGCACCAGATCGACCTCGATACGCCGGCCGAAGCCACCCCCCAGGAAGGTTGTGTGCACGGTGACGTCCCCGCGCCGCAGGTGGGCGGTCTCGGCCGCAGCCAGCCGCACCAGGGTCGGCGCCTGATTGGGCATCCAGACATCGACGGCGGGCTTGCCGGCCTTTTGTCTGCTGAACCGCGCCGTGCAGTTCATCGGCTCCATCGGCGTGTGCGCGAGATAGGGGGCGCTGTAGGTCGATTCGACGGTTTGCGCCGTCGCCGGCTTGCTTTCGGTGCCGAGCCTGCGGGTCAAGGCGGGCTTGCCCGTCGCCATCAGCTCGGCGTAGCGCTTCCACAAAGTCGCGCTATCGAGCGTGGGCTCCGGGCCGGCCTGCCATTGCACGTCGATCCCCTCCTTGAGGAATTTGTTGGCGCGCCACCAGCTCGACCCGATGGCGGCGATTCCGCCCGGCACGACGACCACCGTCTCGACGCCCTTGGGCAGGCTGCCCTTCACCTTGAAGCCGCTGGCCTTGCCGCCGAAGGTCGGCGCATTGCGAACCGCGGCGTAGAGCAGGCCGGGCAGGCGCACGTCTATGCCGTAGGTCGCCGTACCCATCACCTTGGCGGGAATGTCGAGGCGCGGCTGCGGCCTGCCGATTAGCTTGTACTCCGACGGCTTCTTGAGCGGCGGCGGCGGCATCGTCGAGAGATCGCCGACAAAGTCCACGAGCTCGCCGAACGTCGCCACGCGGCTACCGTCCTGGCGGCGTACCTCGCCCTCGCTCACGGTCAGTTGGGCGACCGGCAGACCGGCCTTGCGACTCGCCGCGCGCAGCAGCAGGTCGCGGGCCACGGCGCCCGCCATGCGCATCGGCAGCCAGGCGTCGCGCGTTGCCGTCGAACCGCCGGTCCCCACGACGCCCACCACGCCGCCGAACTTGCCCGCCCCCCATCGCGCCAGGTCGACCTTGATTCCCGTCTCCTCCGGCGAGAAGGGCAGGCTGTCGATCAGGAACTCGACGTTGCGATAGACGCCGTCCTCGGGCGGGTCCTCGACCCGGACCTGGTCCCAGCGCGCGTCCATTTCCTCCGCCACCAGCATGGCGAGCGTGGTCTGGATGCCCTGGCCCATCTCGGCGCGCGGCACCGCCACGGTCACCGAATCATCGCGCGCGATCTTGACCCATCCGTTGAGACCGGCTTCGTCCGCCTTGACGTTGAACAGCGTGCGGCCGCCCAGCCGGTCACGCTCCGAGACGAACCAGAATCCGACACCCAGTACGGTGCCACCGAGAAAGCCGCCGATGACCGCCTTGCGTCGGGTGAGCTTCATCAGCCACCCCTCATGACGCGCCCAGTATTTCCGCCGCGCGATGCACGGCGCGGCGGATCGCGCTGTAGGTGCCGCAGCGGCAGATGTTGGAGAGGACCTCGTCGATGTCGCTGTCGCTCGGCCGCGGGTTGGCCGCAAGCAGCGCCGCTGTGGCCATGATGAAGCCGGGCTGGCAGTAGCCGCACTGGGGCACCTGCTGCTCGATCCAGGCCTGCTGCACGGCGTGCAACCGTCCCTGGCCCAGCCCTTCGATGGTCACCACCTGCGTATTGGCGACGTCGCGCGCCGCCATCGAGCACGACCGCACGGGCACGCCGTCGACATGCACCGTGCAGGCGCCGCACTGCGCCACGCCGCAGCCGAATTTCGGCCCGACGATGTTGAGGTCCTCGCGCAGAACCCAGAGCAGCGGCTTCTCAGGCTCGACATCGAGCTGGCGAGCCTGGCCGTTGACGGTGAACGAAATCATCGTTCGATAAAGGTATCACCCAGGACGAGGACGTCCATCTTGGTTCGCAGGAAGCAATCTATGGCTTCCTCGGGCCGGCAGACCACCGGCTCGTTCTCGTTGAAGCTGGTGTTGAGCACGATCGGCACGCCGGTCAGGTCGCCGAACGACTGGATCAGCCGCGCATAGCGCGGATTGCCGGCCCACGTCACGGTCTGCAGGCGGCCGGTACCGTCGACATGAGTGACGGCCGGGATTTCCTGGCGCTTTTCGGGGCGGATACGGAAGACCTGCATCATGAACGGCACGTCGTCGTCGGTCTCGAACCATTCGGGCACCGCATCGCGCAGGATCGACGGCGCGAACGGCCGGAAGGATTCGCGGCGCTTGATCTTGAGGTTGAGGATGTCCTTCATGTCGGCGCGGCGCGGATCGCCCAGGATCGAGCGGTTGCCGAGCGCGCGCGGGCCCCATTCGAGACGGCCCTGGAACCAGCCGATCACCTTGCCGTCGGAGATCGCCTGAGCCGTGCGCCGGCATAGCGTGGCCTCGTCGCCGATGCGCTCGATCCTGCAGCCTGCGGTGTCGAAGTCGGCGCGGCGCGCGTCGATCGCCGAGGCGATCTGGTCGGGCGTCGCCGAGGGACCCCAATAGGCGTGATCCATCACGAAGTGACGCTTGGCGCCGGCGCCGCCCAGCCTGTGCCAGGTGGCGAAAGCCGCGCCGATCGCGCCGCCGGCGTCACCGCCCGCCGACTGGACGTAGAGCTTCTTGAACGGCGAGCGTTCGAGCACCTTGCCGTTGGCCACCGAGTTGTAGGCGCAGCCGCCCGCCAGCACGACCGCGTCCGCGCCGTAGCGCCGGTGCACCGCCTGTAGGAGATTGAAGAAGGCGTTCTCGTAAGTGACCTGCGCCGAGCGGGCGATGTCGCGCTCGCGATCTTCCAGCGGCGCCGCCGGATCGCGCGCCGGTCCCAGCAGCTCGGCGAGCGCATCGCTCCACAGCCGTCCGCCGGACGGGATACCGTCCTTCACCTGGTAGTTGGCGCCTTCACCCGCGGCGTGCCGGAAGTAGCGCAGGTCGAGCGCGAAGGTGCCGTCGTCCTTCAGCTTGACGATCTGCTTCATCGCCTCGACGTAGCGAGGCTCGCCGTAAGGCGCGAGACCCATCACCTTGTATTCGTCGCCGTAGTGCGGAAAGCCGATGAACTGCGTCATCGCCTCATAGAACACGCCGAGCGAATGGGGGAAGTAGACGCGGCCGTCGACGGTGATCGCGCCGCCCTCGCCCAGGCCCCAGGCGGCGGAGGAAAAATCGCCGAAGCCATCGACCGACACCGCCACGGCCTTGTCGTAGGGCGACACCAGGAAGGCCGAGGCAAGGTGGCAAAGATGGTGCTCGACGGCATGCACGGCGCCGCGGAACGCCTGCTCCGGCAGGTGCCGCTTGAGATTGCCGGCGACGTCGGCGCGATCGCCGCGCTGGCGCAGGCGATCCAGCACATAGCCAGGGCCGACGCCCGAGGTCAGCACATAGGCGAGCTTGCGCCAGCGGTTGGCGCGATTGTCGCTGTTGACCGCGACGTGCTCGACGTCGGCCAGGGCGATGCCCGCTTCGGCCAGGCAGTAGCGGATCGATTCGCTGGGGAAGCCGCCCCAATGCTTGATGCGGCGGAAGCGCTCTTCCTCGACGGCGGCGACCAGGGTGCCGTCCTTCACGAGGCAAGCGGCGGCATCGGCGTGATAGGCGTTCAGCCCGAGAACGTAGGTCATTTACCGGATTTGCTGAGGACAACAGGAGGCGATGTCGGAGCCTGCTGGGCGCGGTTATAAAGGGTTTTTCACAGTGAGCCACCGACTTTGACGCGACTTTCCGCAGCGGCTCCGTGTCATAGAGCGACTTGACGGCGAAGCAGCGGACGAGCAAACGAACAGCCCTGCACCCTGCCGGATGGCCGGACGGGCGCTCGCGAGGTTCTCCGGCCCCACCTCGCAAGTCTTTGAAAAGTCTGATAAAAGCCCTCTCTCCTTGGAAAGGCCTGTCTATGTCGAAGAATGATCTCGTGGTCGTCACCGGCGCCGGTGGCTTCATCGGTGGTCACCTGGTTCGCGTCCTTCAGCAGCGCGGCCACAGCAGGATCCGCGCGGTCGACGTGAAGGCGCTTGCCGAGTGGTACCAGAAGACGCCGGGCGTCGAGAACCAGGTGGGCGACCTCGCCCTGCTCGAGCCCTGCCGGGCCGCCGCCAAGGGCGCCCGCATGATCTACAATCTGGCCGCCGACATGGGTGGCATGGGCTTCATCGAGACCCACAAGGCCGAATGCATGCTGTCGGTGCTGGTCAGCACCCACATGCTGGTGGCGGCCAAGGAAGCCGGCACCGAGCGCTTCTTTTATTCGTCGTCGGCCTGCGTCTACAACGGCGA
>DATHNU010001176.1:0-2147 GCA_035485695.1 Reyranella sp.
ATGATGATGGTGAAGCTCGAGCAGGGCGCCAGCCGGCTCGAGGCCGCGACCTACGCCTACACCTCGACCGCCTTCCCGATGCTGACCGGCACGCTCGTCACCGCGATCGGCTTCGTGCCGGTGGGCTTCGCCCGCTCGAGCGCCGGCGAATACACCAACTCGATCTTCTGGGTGGTTGGCCTGTCGCTGATCATCTCGTGGTTCGTGGCCGTGCTGTTCACGCCCTGGATGGGCTACCACCTGCTGCCGCAGCCCAAGGTGCGCCATGCCGACCCCTACGATGGCCGGCTCTACCGCGCCTTCCGCAGGCTGGTGGTGTGGTGCGTGACCTGGCGCAAGACCACGATTGCCATCACTGCGCTGGCTTTTGTGGCGTCAATGGGCGCCTTCACCCTGGTGCAGAAGCAGTTCTTCCCGACCGCCAACCGGCCCGAGCTGATCGTTGACATGAAGCTGGCGCAGGGCGCCTCGTGGAAGGCGACCGACAAGGAGGTTCGCAAGCTCGAGAAGTGGCTTGGCGAGAATCCCGACGTCGCTTATTACACGGCCTATGTCGGCGCCGGCAGTCCGCGCTTCTACCTGCCGACCGTGCCCGAGCTCACCAACGCCAATTTCGGCCAGGTCGTCGTCATGACCAAGGACCTTCAGGCGCGCGAGCGGGTCTTTGCCGAGCTCGACAGGCTGTTTGCCGGCGACTTCGAGGCCGTGCGCGCCCGCGTGCAGCGGCTGCAGAACGGCCCGCCGGTCGCCTACCCGGTGATGTTCCGCGTACTGGGCGAGGAGCCGCAGCAAGTCCGTGCCGTGGCCGAGCAGGTGCGGCAGGTCTTCAAGGCCGATCCGGCCACGCGCGACGTCAACTTCGATTGGAACGAGCTCGCCAAGACGGTGCGGCTCGAGATCGACCAGAACAAGGCGCGGGCGCTCGGCGTCGATTCGCAGATCCTGGGCAACACGCTGCAGACCTTGCTGTCGGGCGTGACCGTGACCCAGTACCGCGAGGGCACCGAATCGATCGACGTGGTGGCCCGCGCCGTGGCGCCCGAGCGGCTGAGCGTCGAGGGGCTGGAGGCGATCAACTTGCGCACCGCCAACGGCGGCGTGGTGTCGCTCGCCCAGCTCGCGACGCTGCATTTCGAGCTCGAGGAGCCGATCCTGTGGCGGCGCAACAAGGAGCTGCTGATGACCGTGCGCGCCGGCGTGATCGACGGCGTGCAGGGCCCCGACGTCGCCGCCCGCATCGACACGGCGCTGGCGCCGCTGCGCGCCGAGCTGCCACCGGGCTATCGCATCGAGGTCGGCGGCGACAAGGAGGAGAGCGCCAAGAGCCAGGGCTCGATCTTCAAGATGATGCCGGTGATGGCCTTCCTGATGATCATGTTCCTGATGATCCAGCTTAAAAGCTTTTCCAAGCTCGCGCTGGTCTTGCTGACCGCGCCGCTCGGCCTGATCGGCGTGTCGCTGTTCCTGCTGCTGTTCAACCAGCCCTTCGGCTTCGTCTCACTGCTGGGCGTGATCGCGCTGGCCGGCATGATCATGCGCAATTCGGTGATCCTGGTCGACCAGATCGACCAGGACATCGGCGCCGGCCACAGCAAGTGGGACGCCGTGGTCGACGCCACGGTGCGCCGCGCGCGGCCCATCCTGCTCACCGCCGGCACCGCCATCTTCGCCATGATCCCGCTGTCCAGAAGCGTATTCTGGGGGCCCATGGCGGTCGCGCTGATGGGCGGCCTGCTGGTGGCGACGGCGCTCACCCTGCTCTTCCTGCCGGCGCTCTATGCCGCCTGGTTCCGGGTCAAGCGGCCGGTCGTCGAGGCCGCGCTGGTCGAGGCCGCGGATCACCCGCCGCTGGCCATCGCGGCGGAGTAGCGCTGGGGGCGCGCGACTCCCGTCGCGCTTCTGCGTTGAAGCGAAGGAAGATCGCGCCACTGGAGTGGCGCGCGCCCAGCTATGAGATGCGGCCTTCGACCGTGTGCACGTCGCTCACGCGGTTGGCGCTGACTTCCAGGATGATCTCGATGCCACGCACGATGTCGTCGAGTGCCATCGACGGCGCGCCGCCCAGGCGGGCCGCCTGTTCCGGCACGTAGGGAATGTGCAGGAAGCCGCCGCGCATCGGGATGGGATGGCTCTGGGCGATGTCCATC